>JABLXR010000013.1 GCA_013178015.1 Anaerolineae bacterium | reverse complement strand
CAGGGCTTTCTCAAAGTCGAGCCAGCGTTGGGCGAGCTGCCATCTGGCGCGGGCCAGGAACCACCACCGGCCAGCGAGCAGGCAGGGAACAGAGGCGATGCACCATCCTATAGCGCCCAGCCTGGCTCCGATAGCCATCTCTGGTGGCCTGCCCCAGGACTTTGAGAAAGCCCTATGAGCTCTTGCCCGTCTGCTTGACGAGGGCGGCGCCCGGTGTACAATAGTCCTAGGCGATGAGGCTCGCCTGACCGAGGGAGAAGCAACTGCCGGGTAACCCGGCTGATAGCCTCTACCCCCGCCCCGGACTGGGCGGAGCGGTAGGGGCTGTTTTTGTCCCCGACGGTGCTGCAGGGAATACGGCTATTCCAGGGGGATGCATGGCACGGCCAGCGACGGAAGGACCAGTGGCAGCGCAACCGACAGCAGCGGCCGCGTCCGGCAGCGGGACGGAGGCCAAGCTGGGCCGCAACGTGGTAGCGCTGGGATGGGTGGCTTTCTTCGGCGGCTTGGGGCAGGACATGATCCAGCCCCTGCTGCCCACCTTCTACACGCAGGTGCTAGGGCTGAACAAGGAGTTCATCGGCCTGATCGAAGGGGCGCTGATGACTACCGTCAGCCTGATGAAGATCGCTGCCGGCTACATCTCCGACGCCCTCGGCCTGCGCAAGGCGGTGGTCTTCGCCGGGTACGCCCTTTCGGCGGCCGCTCGCATCGGGCTGGGCGTTGTCGGCAGTGGGGCGGGCGTGCTGGCCCTGAGGCTCAGTGACGGGGTGGGCAAGGGCCTGAAGGACGCCCCTCGGGACACCCTCGTCGCCGGAGCGGCGGGCGGTCGCCGGTTGGGGTTCGCCTTCGGCATCCAGCGCGCCCTGGACACTTTGGGGTCGGTCGCGGGCCCGCTCATCGCCTACTGGCTGCTCAATCAGTGGGTGGACCATTCCAGCCGCTATCGCGAGGTGTTCCTCGTCGGCGGCCTGGTGGCGGCCATACCCCTCGTGATCATCGGGCTGGTGGTGCAGGAGCGGAAGGCGCCGGTGGCGAAGCAACGCCTGTCATTGGCCTCCCTGAAGGGGTCGTTTGCCGGCTTCCTGGCCGTGACCCTGCTGTTCACCCTGGGCAACTCGTCCGATGCCTTCCTGATTCTGCGGGCGCAGGGACTCGGGGTAGCGGCGATCACCATCCCCCTGGTCTACGCTCTGTTCAACCTGGTCTCGTCGGCGGCCGCCATACCGGCGGGCCAGCTCTCGGACCGGATCGGCCGGAGGCGCGCCATCACCTACGGCTGGCTCATATACGGGGTCACCTACCTGGGGTTCGCCCTGGTGCGCCAGGCTTGGGCCGTCTGGGTGCTCTATGCCCTCTACGGGCTGTTCTACGCCCTGACGGAGGGATCGGGGAAGGCGTTGGTGGCGGAATACACGCCAGAGGCCAATCGCGGCACCGCCTATGGCCTGTACAACGCCTCCGTGGGCGTGATGGCCCTGCCGGCTAGCCTCATCGCCGGGGCGCTGTGGAACCGCGTATCGCCAGCGGCGCCCTTCGCCTTCGGGGCAGTGATGGCCTTCGCCGCCGTGGTGGGCCTGATGCTCGTGCCCAAGCCACAGGCGGCTTGAGGGCGGCAAGCGCCATGACCGCAAAGACGACAACGGTGGGACCAGCTGGGCCCTCCGACGGCAGCGGAGGCAACAGCAACGCCGGCGCGAACGGTGAAGCGCCTCCGGCTGACGACCAGCCAGAGCGCCTGCGCGGCTATGTCCTAGCCCGGCAGGGCGTGACGGCGCTGGTGCGCCAGGCCAAGCAGGCTCTCCAGCGGCAGGGCGAGGCAACCAAAGCGGACGAGATGCAGAAACTGCTGGCTCGCCTGGCGGAAGACCGCTTCAACCTGGCGGTGGTGGGCCAGTTCAAGCGGGGAAAGAGCACTCTCATGAACGCCATCCTGGGGCGAGACTTGCTGCCGACCGGGATGCTCCCGCTCACTTCCGCCATCACTACCCTCTGCTACGGCCCCCAGGAACGCATCAGCCTGCGCCGCCAGGGCTGGGCGCTAGATCAGGAGATCAGCCTGGCTGAACTGCCAGAGTACGTCACCGAGCGAGGCAACCCGGGCAACGTCAAAGGCCTGGTCGAGGTCCGCCTCGAGTTGCCCGTCCCTTTCTTGAGGCGAGGGCTGTACTTCATAGACACCCCCGGAATCGGGTCCGCCCGCGCGGAGAACACGGCCACCACCATGTCCTTCCTGCCCGAAGCCGACGCCATCATCTTCGTGACCAGCGTCGAGGCGCCCCTCAGCGCGGCGGAAGAGGGCTTCTTGGCCGAAGTGGCCCGCTACCGACGCCGGCTCTTCCTGGTAGTGAACAAGACGGACCTGCTCCCCCCACAGGAGCGAGAGGACGTTCTGGCGTACATCGTCGCCGGGCTGGGCCGAGCGCTGGCCCTGCCGGAAGTGCATCTCCATAAGGTCTCGGCGCGAATGGCGCTGGCGGCCAAGCTCGGCGGTGATCGGGAGAGCCTGCTCCGCAGCGGCCTTCCGGAGCTAGAGCAGGCGCTAGTAGCGTTCCTGAACGCGGAGAAGGCGCGCAGCTTCCTCGTCGGGGTACTGGAGCGAGCGCAGGGGCTGCTATCTGGGGTCGATGCGCCCGAACTTGCCACGCTGTCGGAGGCCATGCACCGCCTTGGCCAGAGTCTGGAGGCCGGCTTGACCGAGACACTGGAGGCGCCGCTAGAGCTTCCGGCGGCGGCACCGGCCGCTCCGCTGGCCACGTCCCCGGAGGCGCCCTCGCCGACGAACATCGCTTGGAAGGCGGACACGTGCCCCATCTGCGCCCATCAGGGCCAGGCGCTCTTTGACTTCTTCGTGCGGATGCAATACCGGCTGACCGCGACCGAGTCGGAACGGCTGCAATTGGCGGCGGTGCACGGCTTCTGCCGCGGGCATACTTGGCAGTTTGAGCGGGTTGCTTCTCCTCAGAGCATCAGTGAGGGGTACGCGCACCTGATTGAGATTGCGGCCGTGCAGATGAGACAGGCTGCCCAGGGGAACGGCTCCACCGAAGCGGCTGCGATAGAGGCTCTGCTGCCGCGCCAAGAGACGTGCCCGGCGTGCCAGGAGCTGGCGCGAGTCGAAAACGAGGCTCTGCACCAGTTCCTCACCATGCTCGCCAGCCCTGACGGAAATGCCTGGTATAAGGGCTCGGCCGGGCTGTGCCTGCCCCACCTGCGCCTGGCACTGCAGAGGGTGGGACAGGACCCGTTGGCGGGTGTGCTGGTGCGCACCCAGACCGAGCGCCTAGAAGCGATCGCGGAGGACATGCGTTCCTACGTGCTCAAGAGGGACGCCCTGAGGCGGAGCCTCATCCGCAGTGATGAGGGCGATGCCTGGCGTCGGGCCCTGGTACAGCTAGTGGGTGAACCGACCGCCAAACCATCCTTACCTGAGGAAACCGGCCGCCTTCCACCGGGAACGAGCCGCTGAGGTAGGGTCTCCAGGTCCGGCAAGGCACAGGGGACCGCCTGCGGTGCCAGTAGGCGCCGCCCCCCCAATGGGCCAACAAGAGGCTACGCGAAGACGAGGCAACGATGGCAAAGTCGGACCGTCAGGGCAAGCATAACCGTGGTGCACGCGGTATAGCAGCCGCGCGCGCCCTGCCGGGGCTGACCGGGCGGACAGCGCTAACGTTCGTCGTCCTGCTCGGAGTCGTCAGTCTCTTCGGCGACATCGTGTACGAAGGGGCCCGGAGCATCACCGGGCCTTACCTCGCCCTCCTGGGGGCCAGCGCCGCCGCGGTGGGCATCGTGGCCGGTTTCGGCGAATTGGTCGGCTACGGTCTGCGCCTGGTCTTCGGGTACATCAGCGACCGCACCCAGCAGTACTGGCCCATCACGCTTGTCGGCTACGGCCTGACGGTGGTCGCCGTCCCGCTCCTAGCCTTGGCCGGACGTTGGGAAGTGGCGGCGCTCCTCATCATCCTGGAGCGAACGGGGAAGGCCATCCGCACCCCTGCGCGGGACGCCATGCTGTCGCATGCCACGGCGAAGATGGGTCGCGGCTGGGGCTTCGGCATCCACGAGGCGCTGGACCAGATGGGCGCGACCGTCGACGCCCTCTTCGTCGCCGGGGCCTTGGCAGCACGGGACAGCTACCAAGCCGGATTTGCCGCCCTGCTGGTGCCGGGGGTGCTCGCCCTGGTCACGCTCTTGGTAGCGCGACTGCTCTATCCCGCTCCGCGCGACCTGGAAGTGGCGAGCCCACCGCTGACGACGCACGGTTTCCCGCGTGCCTTCTGGCTCTACCTTACCGCCGTCGCCCTGGTTGCCGCCGGTTACGCCGACTTTCCGCTTGTCGCGTTCCACTTCCAGAAGCAGGCGGTGGTCCGCGGCAGCGTCATTCCTCTGTACTTCGCCCTCGCCATGGCGACCGATGCTCTGGCGGCGCTGGTCTTCGGCCGCCTTTTCGACCGCATCGGGCTTGGCATCTTGATGGCTGTCTCACTGCTCTCGGCGCTGTTCGCACCGCTCGTGTTCCTGGGCGGCGCCTCGGTGGCGCTGGTCGGAGTGGCACTCTGGGGCATAGGCCTGGGAGCGCAGGAGTCGATCATGCGCGCCGCCGTCGCGCCCATGGTAGCAGCGAATCGGCGCGGCACGGCTTACGGGATTTTCAACACTGGCTACGGTCTCTTCTGGTTCCTCGGCAGCGCGCTGATGGGAGTGCTCTACGACGTCTCCCTTGCAGCTCTAGTCATCTTCTCCTCAGCGATGCAGTTGGCGTCTGTTCCGCTCCTGTTGAGGGTCAGTCGCGAGACGCGCCGATGATGCCGCGCAGTGCAGGCCCGTCGCCGCGATTTCCGGACTTGAGAGCTGCTCTGACCTGTGACCGGGCGCATCTCGGGTGCGGCGCGGCACGCCGTTGGGTAGCAGTGGCAGCGGTTGTGCCGAGAAGCGCGGCTGCATATGGGAGGTGGCCGTAGGCTATGGGCAGGTGATCAATGGCAGACCGCACTCACACTGCCTTTCGCGTCTCTCCGGTGGCGCTGGCGGTGGCAGAGTTGCTGCAGGCAGGCGCTAGAGAGGATAGCCTGATCACATAGGTACCCTCTCCGACGGGGTCCTGGCAGGTTCCGGTCTGCCCTTACAGGGCTCAGCGCCCCTGGGTGCGAGGGCACCCAGACGAGCACGCCTGCCGCCAGAGGGCTGTTGCGCGTGGGCGCGCGAACTCCTCGGGGGTTACCCGACCCCGCGGCTGGGCGAGGGCGTGGGGGGCCTTCAGCCTGGCTCGAGGGTGCCGGCTCCTTTGGTCCCTCGGTGGCCTGGCTGCGGGCAACCGGTGAGCTTGTGGCGAGGGCACGCTCCCACGGCGCGCCGCCCAGGTTCGTGGCTCGCACGCCGTCCCCTGCGCCCAGGTTGCATCTGGCGCATCGCCTCACTATACTTCTGGCATCCGTGCTTGACGGACCTCCCGAGCATGCGCCGGGCCCGACCAGCTCCCTCACAACGGGCGGCAGGCCAGCAGTGACGACACCGAGACTACACCTGGTCGTCACGGTAGACTATGGGTACGTACTCCTCGGCTCGGCATCTGTGCACGCTCGAAAGCCGGAAGGCGTCCGAAGCCCCCTCTCTATGTGCGTCAGGAGGTGCGGTGCGCCCTGCGCGGTGGGGAACCAGAAAGCCAACGGTATGCTATCTGTCTGGAGGGTACGAGACCACCCAAGATGCAAGAGCTAATTGAGGACCCGCTCGAGGAGCCTCCCGGTAAGGCCGACGAACCTCCCGGTACTTGGGGCCACGTGCCGGCCGAGCACTGGCACGACTGGCGATGGCAGATGCGCCACGCCTTGCGGACTCCTGACCAGCTGAGCCGGGTGATCCGGCTCACCCCCGACGAAAGAGAAGCTCTGACCATCCCCGGCCGACTGCGGGTGCAGGTGACTCCCTACGTGGCCGGCTTGATGGACCCCGAGGACCCGCGCTGCCCCATCCGCAGGCAGTTGATACCCACGACACAGGAGTTTGCGCCCTGTCAGGAGACGGTGGCGGACTCGCTGCACGAGGACGAACAGTCCCCTGTGGCCGGCCTGGTGCACCGCTACCCGGACCGAGTCTTGCTGCTCGCCACCACGCTGTGCGCCTCCTACTGCCGGCACTGCACCCGCAGCCGCTTGGTGGGCCGTGGCGCCCGTGCTGGGGTGCGGGACTGGGGACCGGCGCTGGAGTACATCGCGTCTCACCCGGGGATCAGAGACGTCCTGGTGTCCGGGGGCGACCCGCTCACCCTGGCGGACCCGGTGCTGGAGAGGCTGCTCTCTGCCCTGCGGGCCATACCGCACGTGGAGATCATCCGCATTGGCACTCGGGTGCCCTTCTTCCTGCCCCAAAGGATCACGCCGGAGCTGACGGCGTTGCTGCGGCGCTACCACCCCCTGTGGATGAACGTGCACTTCAACCACCCCAAGGAGCTGGCTCCTGAGGTGGAGGCGGCGCTGAACCGCCTGGCCGACGCAGGCATCCCCCTGGGAAGCCAGTCGGTGCTGCTGGCCGGGGTCAATGACTGCCCTGGCATAATCAAGGCCCTAGGGCAGAGGCTGGTGCGCAACCGGGTGCGGCCCTACTACCTGTACCAGTGCGATCTGGTGGAGGGGGCGGCGCACTTCCGGACGCCGGTGGCTAAGGGCATCGAGATCATGGAGTCGTTGCGAGGGCACACCTCCGGCTTCGCCATCCCTCAGTACGTCATTGATGCTCCCGGTGGCGGGGGCAAGGTGCCCATCACTCCCAACTACCTGATCAGCATGTCCGACACCCACGTGGTGGTGCGCAACTTCGAGGGCATGATCAGCAGCTACGCCCAGCCCCAGGACTATCCGGGCCACGACCGGGAGCACTGCTCCTACTGCAACGGGCGGGACGGTGTGTCGGCGCTGCTCTCGGGCCAGAGAGGGGCCATAGAGCCTGAGGGGTGGCGGGACGGTCACGTCCGTCGCCATGCTCCTCAGGGCGCGGCGATCATGTCGTAAGCGGCCGCACAGCCAGAGAGACACAGAGGATGAAGACGGCATCTAGCCAGCACACTTCATGCCTCTGTGTCTCTCTGGTTGTCAGCAGTGTGTAGAATGCTCGAGTCCCGTGTACTTAGAGGATGCAGGTAGATGCGCATAGCCCTGCTGTACAACCTGAAGGCCAACGTGTCCTGCCCGGCCGGCGCGCCTCAGGACGCTCTGGCCGAGTACGACACCGAAGAGACGGTTAGCGGACTGGTGAGTGCCCTCTCCGCGGGTGGCCACACAGTCATCCCCCTGGAGGCGGATTGTACCCTGCTGGACTCGATACGGGAGGTGTCCCCCGACCTGTGCTTCAACATCGCCGAGGGCCTGCGGGGCGAGTCGCGAGAGTCGCACGTTCCGGCCCTGCTGGAAATGCTGGGCATCCCTTACACGGCCTCCGGCGTCTTGGCCAATGCCCTGTCCTTGGACAAGGCCATGTGCAAGCTGGTCTGGCGGGCCCAGGGCCTGCCCACCGCGCCTTTCCAGGTCTTCCGCACCGGGGACGAGCCTGTGGATGAGGGCCTCAGCTTCCCCCTGTTCGTCAAGCCGGCACGAGAGGGGTCGGGGATGGGCATCGGCCAGGGATCGGTGGTGCACAGCGGAGGGGAGCTGCGCGAGCGCGCCAACTGGATCGTCTGCACCTATCGCCAGCCGGCTCTGGCCGAGGCGTTCCTGCCCGGGCGCGAGTTCACCGTCGGGCTTATCGGAAACGAGCGCGCGGTGTGCAGCCTGCCCCATTCCCCCCTCTACGACGAGCGCGGGTTCCATGTCTTCCCGGTGCTGGAGATTGACGTCAGTTCGGTGGCAGAGTCAGAGGGGATCTACAGCAGTTACATCAAGGGCGAGCGACCCCTCGACCCGGCCTACCTGTGTCCGGCACCCATAGACGAGGAGCTTTCGGGGCGGCTCCAGGACCTGGCCGTCCGCGCTTTTACCGCCATCGGCGCCCTGGACGTGGGACGGGTGGACTTTAGGTTGGGCGACGACTGCCGTCCCTACCTCCTTGAGATCAACACTCTTCCTGGGCTCAACCCCAAGTACAGCGACATAGTCATGGCCGCCAGGGGCGAGGGGATGGAGTATCGGGTACTGGTCAACGAGATTGTGCACCTGGCGGCAGCGCGCTACGGGCTATGGGCAGTAGACCGTTGAGAACAGCATGGGGCTGCCTGAAGCAGGTCACCTATCGCCTACCTGGGCTCGGCGGCGGCACTGAGGAATCCGCTCTGTACCGGCGACACCGCGCCCCATGCCTCTTGTCGTGTATCGCGCCCGCGTTCTGTGTAGCCCCACAACCTACTCGCCATAACCCGTCTCCTCCAGCCTAATCCGTGAGTCTCGCCTGAATTCACGCTGGCTTTACCTTGCCTTCCTGACCTGAGCTCAAGTCTTGCCTCTGACTGCCGAATAGGAGACGTACGTCCGGACTGAAGCGCGTGTGGTGCGTCTCGTGCCGGATAACCCCGCCATGCGGCGGCAGCGGTTGTCGTCTCTTCTCCCCAGGGTCAGGAGGTAAGGATGCTCTCTCGATGTGGACACGCCTCTGCGGTGACTATCGTGGCGCTGGTCCTGATGGTCGCTCTGGCTCCCGCGTTGGTTCCATCCGCGTCCGTGGGTGCCGACGTAGCGGTGACGATCAGCGTGACCTCTGAAGGAGAGTCGGTGGCGGGCGCGTTCGTCGCTCTCATCGGCAGCGGCGGCCGCTACGCTGGAGTGACGGATGAGCTGGGTCAGGTGGTGTTGTCGGGTGTCCCTGACGGTACCTATGCCGTTGTGGCCTCAGCGTCGGGCACGACGGTGGGGGAGGAGACGGTGACGCTCGTCGGCGGGGGCCAGGTCAACGTTACGGTGGAGCGTTCGGGCACCAAGTTCAGGGGGCTGGGCGCCTATGGGGCTCAGGTGAGCTCCATCGTCTCCGACGGCAAGTCCGGTGTCTTCTACCTGACCACGGAAGCCATCCCCTCGCTCTTCCGCACTGCCGACTATGGCGGTAGCTGGGCCCCGGTTACCCTGTCCAACGATGATCCCGATCAAGGGCTAGATGCCACGGTTGCCATGCGCGTGGTGACGACCAGCGGCTTCCCGGGGGAGGTGGCGGCCGTGGCCAACAACAAGGAGGGCCAGATGGGTGAGGAGATCAACATCTGGTACTCCCGCGACTTCGGCGTTACCTGGCGCAGACTGGCCGGGAGCCTCGACTCTCCCGCTCACGACCGCAGAATCCTGTGGGGTCACGCCGGTGACGTCTCGGTGATTCTCGTCTTCGACACCGGCAGCACCAACATGTGGTATGCGCGCATGCCCACCGATGCCGAGCCCGACCTGGAGCCCCAGCTGAGCAGGGTCGAGCGCTCCTTCAAGGCGGCTCCCGGAGACAGCCTGGCTATAGCCAACGGTTCCGCCGCCCCGGTTCTGGCCGTCAACTCCGGCACTGGCTCCGTCATGCTCTATGAGATCAGGGCTATACCAGATCGGACGACGGCGCCCAGTGTGGAGGTAACCGGAGCCGCTCCCGACGCCAGTCCAATCTTCGTCCGTCTGGGCGGCCCCGCCAGCGGGCCTGAGCTCGGGCCCGGTAACCTGGCGCCCAACACCATCCTGACGTATGCGTACGATCCGATGGCGCTGCCGGGAGGCGCCGCCATCATGTCCTCTTACTCCGAGGGCCGCTGGATCCAGACCGAGCAAACCATCTTCAAGCAGCAGAGCGACGACACTGATGACCCGGCCGGCGCCTTCCAAGGGGGCTCCTGCGCCGCTTTCGAGGGTGCCGTCGGGTCTGTGTCTCCCCTGGGATCCGCTGGGACTGTGGCCATGTGCTGGGTGACCCAGGAGGACACCACTCTGGTGGTCAGACCGGTGCGAGGCATCAACAACAACACCGGCATCGCCTTCGATGCCGGCTATGATGGGGGCACCAACCAGGTGCTCATCTCCGGCGACGGCAGCATCGGCGCGGTGAAGTCGGCGTCCATGGACCCCAACTTGTTGCGGCCGGTCTTCCCCGAGTGGCCCAAAATGGCCGATCCGGGCACCGCGCCTGACTCGGGCGGCATCGCCATCAGGGGGGTGGACGCCGCCGACGTGCGGGATATCGCGGTCGGGCCCACCGCCGGCGACATAGTCGCCGCTCTGGGCGGCGGGGGTCGCTTCCTGGCCTCTAGAGACGGTGGCGAGAGCTGGATGACGCTGGAGTGGCAACACCAGGATGGGAGCGCGTCCGCCCATGGCGGTTACGCCGTTGACTGGTGGGAGAGCGCCACCGCCGGCACCTACCTGATACTGGGTGGGGGCGGAGGTGCGGGCGACATGCTGGGCGTCCTCAGCGCTCCCGGGAGCCTGTCGGCCGGTGCTCTTCTGGTGGGGCTGCCCGGTTCTCAAGGTTCGGACCTGGGACTCCCTCTCCCGCTGGAGAGCCACTCGATCACCGCCATAGTCGGTATGCCTGGAACCGACGCTGCCTACGTGGGCATAACCTCCAGCACCGGCTCCGGAGAGACTGGTGGGGCTTTGCGGCGGGTGACGCTGAGCGGGGTCCAGCCGCCCGCCATCTCCGACACGGGGCTCACCGACATAGGCAACAGCGTGGTGGCGCTGGACTACTGCCCGCCGGGCTCCGACGAGCGGGTGGCCGACAAGCTGTTTGCCGCCCTGGCACCCACTCGCCCCGATGGCCACGATGGCGGCATCGCGGTGTTCTCCGACGCCTCCAGCTCGCCCGTCTTTCTGGGCATAGCGATCACGGGCGCGTTCAACGAGGTCCGGGCCCACTGCGGTTCCGGCACCGTCTATGCCGGCAGGAGCCACAGCCTCCCGCCAGGAGCAGCCCCCGACTGGATCAACCGCAATGGCCTCGTGCGCTCGCAGGACGGCGGCCAGACATTCGAGGAAGTGTCTCTGGCCATAGAAGAGCCTCTGGCGTTCCGCCTGAGGAACGTGGTAGGGATCGGCCTCAACCCCGACGATCCCAATGAGATAGTGGTGGTGGGTGCCGGCGGGGACATCATCGCCAGCGCCGATGGGGGTGAGACCTGGGTGGTGCAGAACGACACCCGGCAGGATACGGCCAGGCACTTCGGCAGCCCCCTCAACGACATCGAGTTGCCGCCTCCGCCGGAGCTGGCCGAGGGGCAGGTGGCCATGGCTGCGGAGGAGAGCGCAGAAGCGCTGTTGGGCTCTGGCTCGGGGCTATTCAGCGCCGCCGTCCGCCCCGTCGCAGACGGCGGCGGTGGGGACGGCCACTGGCTGTACGTGCCCCTGGTAACGAAGTAGATCAGGCTGAGGCACGAGGGAGAGGTACGGAGAAGGGGAGACAGGGAGACGCGGGGAGGGGGAGACGGAGGCGTCTCCGCTGGGGCACGTCTCTTCCCTCTCTCCCTCGCCTCCTCTTCGCGTCATCGCGGCGTGGTCGCCATTGGAGCTGTTCAATCACCTGTGCCTGTCGCTTGCGCAGGTCGGAGATGGGTATGACCTGTGGCATCTGCAT
The DNA here is from genome assembly GCA_013178015.1 of Anaerolineae bacterium. NCBI lineage: Bacteria > Bacillati > Chloroflexota > Anaerolineae > Anaerolineae bacterium. Next base: position 79,022 of record JABLXR010000013.1, on the reverse strand, counting down.
GAGCTTCGTCTGAAGTAGCATGTGATGTCCATTCCATGGGCATCGTCTGCTACCTGCGGAACCCCCTTGGCTCGCAGTCAGCCAGTATGGTCTGGGTCCGTCTTCTTCGTCGTGCGGCCACGCCACCCCGATCTCGCTTCGATGGGACCGCTGTGTCTGTGCCCACCGTCCGGCTACAGGTAGATGACCTCCATGATGTCGTCCGAGCGGACGCGGATGGTCTGGGAGTCCACCCGCTCCACTCCCGGCCGCTGGGCGTAGGCGTCGGCGGTGTCGGTGTGGAAGAAGCGGACCTCGAGCTCGTAGGGTCCAGGCAGGGTGAAGGGGGGCAGGGGGGTCTGGCGCTGCTTCTGGATGGCGGTGGCCACTCCCTCGCGGATGCGGCGGTGGGCCTCGGCCTGAGAGAGGGAGATGGCGGACTGGCGGCTGAGGCCCTTCTTGACGGCGGCGGTGGTGATGCCGGGGATGAGCTCCTGGGCCTCCCGGCAGGCGGCCTCGTCGCCGCTCAAGAAGATGAGGGGCAGGCCCAGGGCTCCCTGGTAGAGGGCGAACTGGGCGATCTCGCCGATGGGGCGGCCGTTGAGGCGGTAGTAGTCCACCGTCTGGCTAGACTGGGTGTGGTTGAGGTTGCCGTCCACCGTGCCGGCGAGGGCGTGCTGGCCGATCATGAGGCAGACGTCGTAGCCCCGGATGACGGCGTCGCGCACGGAGCGGGGCGCGGGTGGGCGGCCGTGGAGGAGCTTGGCGGCCGGGTGCAGGTCCTCCCAGGCGATGCCCCCGGGCCCGTGGCCGTCGCTGACCAGGATGTCGGAGATGCCCTGGGCCACCAGGGCTTGCACGGCGGCGTTGACCTCGGCGGTGGCTATGCGTCTGGTCTGTTCGTAGTACCTGGCGTCGGCGTAGCTCTGGAGTTGGAAGCTCACCACGCCAGCGCAACCCTCGACGTCGGTTCCGATGAAGACTTTCATTGTTGTGTTACCCCCGAGCGAGGACTGCCACAGAGGTACAGAGACGCAGAGGCCCTTTCTGCCCTCTCACCTCCGTCTCCGATACGAACCTGGCTCCCTGGTGGCCGGCCAGATCGCTTTGTGTTTAGTGGCGTCAACCGGTCAAGCTGTGCCAGCGCCAACTACAGGTTGGCGATGAACTCATCGGCTGTCACGTCTGCCTGGCGCAGGATGCCCGCCAGCGTACCGACCTGGACCTCTTGGTGGAGAGGGACGACGCAGACTCTCTTGCGGCCGCACGTTGCTCTTCGCATGACGACGTGACTGCCCCGTTGTCTCGTCTGTTCGAAGCCGAGGCGCTCAAGCGCGTGGACCACCTGGCTGCCCGAGACCACGGGTAGCCTAGGCAACAGTGGCCTCGAAGGAGGTTATGATGGGCTTGCCCCAGGTTCGCTCGCCGATCTCGTCCTGCATTTCCTCTAGGTAGAGCTCGGTGGCCTCCTTGAGGTTGGCGACAGCCTCCTCCACGCTGTATCCCTGACTGACGGTGCCCACTTCAGGGCATTCTGCCACGTACACGTCGTTCTCTTTGTGGATGAGGGCGGTGAACACACGTACGGCCATGCGCAGACCTCCTGCCGCTCATTCTGGTGTGGAGCGCTCTGGAGCGCAAACGGAAGGGCGGAGGTCCTACCTGAGGGCGGGGCTCTGGCGGGCATGGGGGACGCCGGTCGCGGCGGTGGTGATGCGTCTGGTCTGTTCGTAGTACCTGGCGTCGGCGCAACTCTGGCACAGGAGGCCCAGCACGCTGGCTCCAAGGTTGACATCGGTTCTGAGCACATCCAACGTTGCCGGGCAGCCTTGGCGCATCAGCAGCTACGGACATGCCCGAGGCCGGCGGCCTATCGTCGGTGCGCGGGGTAGGCAGACCTAACCGACAAGGAGTCAACCAGATGCCGGAGCCACCTTACGTGGGAGGTCAGAAGCTGACTCCTACGAGGCTCACGATCCGGAGAAGGGTGGCCATTGTGGCTCGGTGACCACCTGGTAGGGAAACTCACCGGGCAGATAGCGCACCGGGACACCCGGGAACTGGTGCTCGACGTACCCGGCCAGTAACTGCATCCCGGGCAACTCCGCCGTAGCGTGGTTGATGATGAGCATAGGGACACCCAGGTCCAGCGACCACAGTCCACTGGCGGTGGTGGTGATCCCATCATCCGTGGCCAGGACGAGATCAGCGCCGAGGTCATACATGTCTGGTAGGCGGGTGATGGCGCCTGTTCCCACCACCATGCGCTCGACCGGCGCTTCTCTATCTCCCACAATGCCGACGAACTGCTGGCCGAGGACGCTCACCCGTTCAAGGACCGCTTGTGCCACTTCCACTACCGTGCGTCCGCTCGGCAGGCAGACACGATAGAAGGACTCCACCGGCCGAGACTCAGTGGGAAAGCCGAGAAACTTGGCCCAGCTGTCGACGATGCCCGCCTCAGGCATACGGTCCCAGGTATCGTGGCAACGCATGAGAGTGATCCCCAGCTGGTCCATAAGGCCATGCTTCTCAGCGTGATGGCGGTCTTCGCTGGGCGTTCCAGCGTAGCGGGGGTAGAAGGCGCCCTCGTGGCATATGACGAAGTTGAGTCCGAGGGCTGCTGCTTCGCGGATGCGGGCGTTGGTAGCCAGCCAGGTGACGGCGATGCCGCGCACTGCGGTATTGGGGTCGCCATGCATGAACTGGTCCACCGTCCTGTCCCAGTCCACCCAGTGGGCCACTTGGCGGCAGTGCTCGCGGAAGTCACCGGCCTTCATCTTCGACACTCCTCAATACATGTGTCCCCCTGGGCCAGTGCACCCAGTGGGGAGAGGTGACAAGACCGATGGCCGCAGTGGTGTTGGGCTGACAGAGGTCCGCTGGTACTCTGTGTCCTGTGCCCCTGCAGCCATCGGCAACTGCGGCTCTACGCTGGTCGCCGCCACATCTGGAAGGGCCAGCTGATGCCCTCATGCTGGGTGCGCCACTCGGCTGGCGCCACCTCGATGACGTTCACGATGTCATTCCTCACCACCACCGGAGTGATGTCTATGCTGCAGGTGCCGATGACGTACACCTGCTCGTTGTGCTGGTCCAGGATCCTTCGCCCCAGCTCGAGGCGCCTCTCATCATCTGGCTCCGCTACCAGCTGGTCGTACCACTCGATCAGCCGTTTGTACTCCTCCGGCGGCTCGATACCTCCGTGGCCTCCGGTGCGCTGCCAGTCGGCGTAGGCCGGAGCCCAGTAACACCAGCCATAGGGCACGAACCAGCCAGGGTCGAGCACCCACAGGATCTTGGCCCCACTGAATCCGGCCATGTGGGCCTGGTTGCCGTTCACTCGCTGGCTCCACAAGGAGGATTCCAGCACTGTGGCGGCGGCGCGGATGCCCACCGCCTGGAAGTAGGAAGCCACCAACTCGTAGATCTCCCCGGTGGGAGCTCCCATGCTGGGGGCGGGGAAGGTCTCTAGCACCAACTGGATGCCTGTGCCGTCGGGAAAGGTACGAAAGCCATCGCCGTCGCGGCGATCCAGGCCAATGCTGTCGAGCAGTTGGTTGGCTCGGTCAAGGTCGTACTCAATGGCAGTCAGGCCATAGCCCTCTCTCCAGTAGGGATCGCGCGGGCTGCCGAGCGGCTGCAGAGGTGTAGCCATCCCATGCCAGAAGATGTCATTCATCTCCTCGCGGTTGATCGAGTGGGACAGAGCATGTCGGAAGTCACGGGACTGGAACAGCCCCCGTAAGGCGTCGTCCTCGAAGCTCTGATTGACGTATATGTAGGGCGACTCCCCGCCGATCCACTCCAGCACATGGTAGTCGCCTACCTCCTCATTCTCCTTGAGCAGGGAGTAGTTGGGGAAGCCCAGGGCCTTGTACTGGTAGTCTATCTCCCCGGCGATGGCTTTCATGAGCACCAGCTCGTCGTTCTCGCACATCTCGCCTACCAGCCGCTCGAAATAGGGGAGCTGCTTGCCCTCGGTATCGACTTTGAAGTAGTAGGGATTGCGCACTGCGATCAGCCTGGGCTGCCCCCAGGGAGACTCGATCTTCCAGGGGTTGACCACGGGCAGATCCGGGTTGAGCATGTCGCTGTTCCGGTTGGCGAGCAGCTGGTACCAGTGCTCGAAGTTAGCCTCCTTGATCTTCTGAGCCAGCTCGTCTGCGTCAGCGTATCTGGGGTGGAATTGCTTGAGGTAGTGGGCTGGCGCAAAGAGCTTCTGCGATCCGCCTCGGTAGGCGATGAACTGCAAGAAGAGGCTGTTGGGCTTGGCGAAGGTATAGCGGACTGTGTAGTCGTCTACCTTCTCAATCTTGGCGTGCTCGCCACCGACCACCAGCCAGGCTACCGGTGCCGGGTACAGCTCGGTGTTCTGCTCGAGATCCTCGAACCAGAAGACAAAGTCATCAGCAGTGAAGGGCTCGCCGTCCGACCATTTCATCCCTTTACGCAGGTGGAAGGTGTAGACGGTGCTGTCCTCGTTGACTTCCCAGCTCTCGGCGACTGCAGGGGCGATGGCGAGCTCGCCTCCACGGTAGTCCCAGCGCACGAGATGCTCCCAGATAAAGACGGAGTAGTCAGCCTGCCCGCGGATGGCACGACGCAGGTCACCGGAGTACTCTCCCGGCTCCTCTACACACTCGATGATCTGCGGCTCAGCCGGCAGTCGCTCCTCCACCGGTGGCAGCTCGCCCGCGGCCACCTTGGCAGCCAGGCTGGGTGCCTCGGAGTACTTGGAGACGGGGGCCTCGGAGGGGGCGGGGGCCGGAGTGGCCTCGGCAGGGGTCGCAGTGGGCTCTGCCGGGGCAGTGGTAGGCTCGGCAGGGGCCGGAGTGGCGCCAGCGCAGGCGGTGGCCACCGTCAAGCCGGCGGCAAGTCCGGTAACGCGGATGAAGTCTCGACGGTTCAGTCGCTTGTGGGTCACGGGTATCCTCCTGGGATCGCCATCTAGCAAGACACCGTCGAAGGAGTGGCCCAGCCACTCCGGTTCCATTGTGGCGTTGAGGACCTGGGCGTCTTTCACCTCCTTTCCGCCCCGCACGCCGCATTCCTCCAGCAGACCGAGCACGGGCTCTGCGTACCTGGGAGACAACAGGATCATGGCTGGGTCGGTGCCGGCCTGAATGAACACGGGCTCCGGCTCCGCCTCGGCTATGAAATCGAGCAACTGAGCGATGGACTGAAGGGACATGCCCGCCCGGCGCAGCTCGGCGATGTGCACCGCCTTGCGCAGGGAGCGTTCGGGGAAGAGGTGCTGCACTGACCCCGGCGTGGCCTGCTCGGCAGCGGGGGTGGGTTCAGCCTCCAGGAGACCGATCTCCTGCCAGTGCCGGATCTGGGCATAGGACACCCTGGCGGCCTTGGCCACCTCGAGGCGGGTGTAGTAGCGCTCTGCCGCACCGCCTGCGTCCCGAGTGTCACCCACGGGTCAAGCTCCGTTGAGAAAGAAGACAGGATATCGCAACATGCCCCCCTTGGTTGCGCGTTGATATATACACCGGAACGGCGCAACTGTCAAGGGGATCCGTCAGTCGAATCGAAGAGCGAGAGCCCCGGCCACTTGGTCGGGGCTCTCGCCGGTGAGGTAGACAACGGCAGCGCGGAGGACCGGGGAGCGCCGCCCTGTGCCTCCTGCAGCTCAACCTGGGCGTCGGGCTCCACGGCGCCGGCGCTGGAAGGGCCACGGGATGGTACGGCACCCCTTGACCATTGCGTCAGCAGTCATGGTGCTGGGCCGTCCGGCCCTGTCGAGCCCTCATGCCCGCCCGACAGCTTCTCGGTTCACGGCTCCAGGCGCTCCAGCTCGCTGTGGTCGAAGTGACGGTCGTAGCTGTAGAGGGCACCCACCCCCTGGGCACGCAGGTGGGTGACCAGGAGGGCATCTTCGAAGTCGAGGTTGCTTTCCCCGTAGAGCTCGAGGGCCTCCAGGCAGACGGCCTTGTCGGGCATGCGCACTCCGCGCAGGCTCACCACGGCGGCCAGGAGGTCGCGTACTCTCCCCCGGGGAAGGTTGTAGAGGCGGGGCGAGGAAAGCACGTAGACGGCTTCGGTCAGGATGGCCTCGGGAAGGAAGAGTTCCTCCTCCCCCCGCTCGGCCCGGCGCAGCAGCTCCGGACAACGACCGGCCTTCGCCTCGTCGTCCCGAGTCAGATAGCGGATGATAATGTTGGTGTCGAGCCCTCTCATTGCTAGGCACACGGAGCGTGTCGGCGCTAGGCACACGGCATGCGTTCTTCGTCCTTGCCCCCAAACTTGGAGGCTATCCGCTCCTCGACCGCCTCATCGTGCAGCCGCTGGAAGTCCTCGGGCCGCGACCGGGGAGAGACGGCGCCGTAACCCGCCTCCAGGGATGGGGCGGCCCGACTGATGGTGACGTTGCCCTCGGCATCGGTGCGAAAGCGCACCAGGACCCCCGGCCCCAGGTTCAGCCGGTCGCGGATCTCTTTGGGCACCGTCACCTGCCCCTTGGAGGTGAGAGCGCGCAGGTACTCCTCGGTGGCCATGGTTCCACTCCCTAATGACTCTTACTAATTGCTTGAATAAGGGCATATGGGTCGGTAGGAATCGTCAAGCACCGGCGGCGCCTCACTCCCGAGCCTCTCGCGCCGGTCTCCCCCAGGGAAAAGGCGCCCGCGCTGGCGGGAGCGATGTGTGGACGGTGAGGAGCCCCACGCTTAGGTGCAGATGCACTGACCGGCCGCCTTACGCCAACGCCTCCGCCGGGTGCCAGTATTGCTTGTACTCCTCGTCGGTGACCTCGACCCTGCCCTCCTTCATCACTAGAGCCACGTTGGCCCGCTCCGTGAGGGCTTCCACCTCCTTCAGCGGGTGGCCTCGCACCAGGATGAGGTCTGCCACCTTGCCCGGCTCCAGGGTGCCCGTCCGCCCCAGGAGGTCCAGGGCGAGGGCAGAGTTCCGCGTGCCGGCCACGATGGCCTCCAGAGGCGACAGGCCGCAGTGCACCAGCTCCACCATCTCCTTCATGGCATCACCCGGCCCGCCGTCGGTGCCTACGGCGATGGTGATGCCCATCTGGTGGGCCTTGCGCACCCCCTCCCGGTGGGTGGGATGGGCCTCCTGCATGCGCTGCTTCATGTGGGGCGGCAGCTGGGGCCGGCTGTAGGACTCCTCGCTGGTGATGTAGAGAGTGGGGACGAAGAAGAGTTTGTGGGCGGCTATGCCCTCCAGAGCCTCATCGTCTATAAGCGCCCCATGGGTGATGATATCGCAGCCGGCCGCGATGGCGTGATTCAGGCCGGGCTGGGCGTGAGCATGGACGGCCACGCGCTTGTCTCGGGCGTGAGCCTCGTCCACCAGGGCCTCGAGCTCCTCCTCGGTGTAGTCCTCCCAGGAAATGCGCTCGTGTTCCCACTGGAACCCGCCGGAGGCGGCCGTCTTGATGAAGTCGGCCCCGTGCATGAGCATCTCACGCACCGCCTTGCGCACTTCCCAGGGGCCATCGGCGGAGCGGCCGCGGACGTGGCCACCGGTGGCGTTGACCATGGCCCCCACCACCAGCCGAGCCACCCCGCGCACCTGGCCCTCCTCGATGGCGCGCCGCAAGAGCACGTTCTCCGGACAGCCGCCCACGTTGGCGACGGTGGTGGTGCCCCAGGCCAGGCACTGCCGCAGCTTGCCGATGCCGCGGAAGCTCTGCACCAGGTGGCCGTGAGCGTCCAGCAGCCCCGGCATGGAGGTGACGTGCATGTGGACATCTATGATCCCGGGGAGCACGGTGAGGCCGGCCCCGTCTATCACCTCGGCCTCAGGCGGGATGACGATTTCGTCACGTAGCCCTACCCGCAGGATGCTGTTCTCCTGCACCAGGACCACTCCCGGCGACAGGGGTGGCCTACCCGTGCCGTCCACCACGCTTGCGTTCACGATGGCCTTCACGGTGTCAGTATCCTCCGCTGGGTGGCACTACAGCGTTCGGGGTTCATTCGCCATTAGCAGACTGGGCCGCCCATTCCGTTGGGCGGCCCAGCGATGAGGCTAGGTGCAGGCTAGGCGCTTCGGCGCCAGACCTGGAAGAGCCAGGTGAGTGCCTCATGCAAGCTGCGGTAGTCCGCCGGTGCTTTCTTCAGGATATTGACCAGGTCGTTCTTGGCCACCGTAGGAGTGATGTCTATAGTGACCGTGCCAACCATGTATACCTGCTCGCTGTGATGCTCCAGGATCTTCGAACCCAGCTCCAGGCGCTTGTTGCGGTCGGGTTCGGACTTGAGCTCCTCGTACCACTCTACCAGTTGCTTCAGTGCCTCGGGCGGCTCCTCGCCCGACGTCCCACCGCTGGCCACCCACTGGCCGAACGCGGGAGCCCAGTAGCAACTGTTGGCGTACGGCACGTACCAGATGGGGTCTACCTCCCAGACCACCGGGCTGCAGGAGTAGGAGGGCATCATGCATTCGTTGCCGAGGGCTCGCTGACTCCAGAGCGATCGCTCCATCTCTTTTGCCTGAGCCTCGATGCCCACATCGCGCCAGTAGGCAGCCACCTGGCTGAAGATGTCTATGGCGGGCGAGCCCATCTCGCTGGGATAGCACTCCAGGAGCAGCTGCAGCCGCTGCCCGTCCGGCCGTAAGCGCCAGCCGTCGCCGTCTCGCTGATCCAGCCCGATCTGGTCCAGCAGTTCGTTGGCCTTGTCTACGCTGTACTCGACCGCTGTCTGACCGAAGCCCTCTTTCCAGAAGTAGTCGGTCTTGCGGCTGGGCGGGTTGCCCGGCGTGCCGACACCGTTGAAGAAGAGGTCTCTCATGGACTCCCGATCGAGGGCGTACGACAGGGCGTGACGGAACTCCTTCGTCTGCAGGATCTCCCGCAGGGGAAGATCCGGGTAGCTCTGGTTGACGTATACGCAGGGATGGCCGCCGCCCACCCATTCCAGCACGGTGTAGTTGCCCTTGTCCTCGTTCTCCTTGAGAACCGAGTAGTTGGCGAAGCCCATGTGCCGGTACTGGAAGTCCACCTCGCCGGCAATGGCCTTCATGAGGACGACCTCGCCCTCTTGGGCCAGCTCGGTGACGAAGCGTTCGAAGTATGGCAGTTGCTTGCCGTTGGTGTCTACCTTCCAGTAGTAAGGATTCCGCACCGCCACCAATCGGCCGGTGTCCGCGGGTGTCTCCAGCACCCAGGCATAGAGGACGGGCAACTCCGGGTTGGTGTAGCACACGTTGCGGTTGGCGAACAGCTCATACCAGTGCTCGAATTTCGCCTCTTTGACTGCCTTCTCCAGGGCGCCGCTCTCGGCGTACTTGGGATGGAACTGGGAGAGGTAATGCTTGGGGACGATGAACTGGGACCCGGAGAAGCAGATGAACTCCAACAGGATGCCGTAAGGCCTAGCGAACTTGAAGGCCACGGTGTAGTCGTCGATCTTCTCGATGACCACCGGCTGCCCGCCCACTGTGAGCCAGGAGGGGAAGGCTGGCGTCAGCTCTTCGTTGAGGGCGATGTCCTCGTACCAGAAGAGGATGTCGTCAGCGGTGAAGGGCTCCCCGTCGGACCAGCGCACGCCCTTGCGCAGGTGGAAGGTGTAGGTGGCACCGCCGTCGCTGATATCCCAGCTGCTGGCCAGATTGGGCACGACCTCGAGCTGCCCCGAACGGTAGTCCCACCGGACGAGACTCTCCCTGACCTGAGTGTTGTAGTCAGCGATGTCGGTGATGTTAGTGTTGCAGCGCCGGAAGTCTCCGCAGTACTCGCCTGGCTCCTCCAAGCACTCTACAATCATCGGGTCGGATGGCAACCGCTCCTCCACTGGTGGCAGCTCACCGGCGGCCACCTTCGCCGCCAGGCTGGGTGCCTCGGAGTACTTGGAGACGGGAGCGGCTTCGGCCGTGGGGACGGTGGTGGCAGTGGGCTCAGCGGGGACGGGAGTGGGCTCAGCGGGGGCAGGTGTAGGCTCAGCCGGGGCCGGAGCTGCACCAGCGCAGGCGGTAGCCAGTGCCATCCCGGCAGTGAGGCCGGAGACGCGCAGGAAATCGCGACGGTTCAGGTTCCGCGGTTCCATGTCGAACCTCCTCGGCTTCCGTAGTTCCATCATCATTGACTAAGAACAGTCGTGCCGGCACTTGCGGCCTCGGAACAACGCTGACAACGCCATGTGGCTACCTGTGGCGCACTCTCACCTCCCTTCCCCGGTGCACCAGGACGCCCTAGCGTGGCATGCGCACGAGCCGGCCCCCAGGCCTGGGGGGCCGAATACCTCTAGGGTAGCCGTCCGCGCTGCTCTCTAGGGTGCGAGACGAAGATGGTACCGACCACGTGTGGCCTCGTGAAGCTGTGACGTCGGCAGAGGGCCAGAGCGGGGAAGAGGTCGCACCAGCCAGGGCGAGATGGTTCGCGGCAGGTGCCCCATGCCCTGCAGTTTGCCCTCTTCCCTGCTCTGTGTCTCCATGGCAATCCGAGCGATTAGGACCGCCGCCACCACACCTGGAAGGGCCAGGTGAGCATGTCGCGGTGCACCCGCCAGTCGGAGATGCCCCTCTCCAGCACGTTGACCAGCCCCTTCTTGGCCACCATGGGGTCAATGTTGGGTGTGCAGAGGCCGACCATGTACACCTTCTCGTTGTGCTGGTCGCCGATCCGCTGCCCCAGCTCCAGGCGCTTGGCGGGATCGGGCTCGGCCTTGAGGGCATCGTACCACTCGATCAGCTGCTTGTATTCCTGCGGGGGCTCCTCGCCTCCCTTGCCGCCAGTGCGCTGCCACTCGGCGTAGGCCTGGGCCCAGTAGCAGTTGCCGTAGGGCACGAACCAGCCCGGGTCGAGGGCCCAGAGGAAGGTGGCGGCGCAGTAGGCAGGCATATCGCTCTCGTTGCCCAGGGCCCGCTGGGTCCAGAGGGTGCGCTCCACCTCTCGCGCCTGGGCCTCGATGCCTAGCTCGCGCCAGTACTCCGCCACCTGGGTGAAGATGTCTATGGCATTGGCACCCAGCTCGAAAGTGGGGTAGTTCTCCATGTACAGCTGAAGCCGCTGCCCGTCCGGCCGCAGCCGGAACCCATCCCCGTCCCGCTGGTCCAGCCCGGCCTCGTCCAGCAGGGCGTTGGCCCGATCCAGATCGAACTCGATGGCCGTCTGGCCCCAACCTTCCTTATAGAAGGGATCGGACGGGCTGGGCACGGTGTTCTCGGGCTTGGCCAGACCGTGCCAGAAGAGGTCGTTCATCTCGTCGCGGTTGAGCGCGTGGGAGAGGGCGTGGCGGAACTCGGTGGTCTGGAAGACCTGACGCTGCCCCAGGTCCCGAGCGGTCTGGCTCACGTACACGCACGGCGACACGTTGTACTCCCAGTCCAGTATCCTGTAGTCGCCGGTCTCCTCGTTCTCCTTCAGCAGGCTATAGTCGGCGAACATGAACTGGCTGCACTGCAGATCCACCTCACCGGCAATGCCCTTCATCAGGATGACCTCAGTATTGGCGCAGGACTCGGTCACCAGGCGGTCTACGTAAGGCAGCTGCTTACCGTTGACGTCCACCTTGAAGTAGTAGGGGTTGCGGAGGGCGGGCACCGTCTTGCCCGCACCCCATTCCACCGAGGGCACCCAGGGCCAGACACTGGGCAGCTCCGGGTTGATGGTGGCGTCGTTCATGTTCTGGAAGAGCTGATACCAGGCCTCGAAGTTCTTGGCCTTGACCAGGCTGTCGAGCTCGTCGGGGTCGGCGTAGTTGATGTGGAACTGCTCCAGGTAGTGACGAGGGGCGAAGGGCGGGTTGCTCTGACCGTTGAAGCACATGGACTCGAGCAAAAGCGCATAGGGGTTGGACCAGGAGAAGGTGACGGTGTAGTCGTCCACCTTCTCGATCTTGACCTTCTCGCCCGCCACCGTCAGCCAGCCGGGGAAGGAAGGCATGAGTTCCTCATTGAGGGCGATGTCTTCATACCAGAACATGACGTCGTCAGCGGTGAAGGGGTGACCGTCGGACCACTTCATGCCCTTCCGCAGGTAGAAGGTGTAGGTGGTACCGTCCTCGCTGACGTCCCAGCCCTTGGCGATGTTGGGCGTGATCTGCAGTCTGCCGGTACGGTAGTCCCAGCGGGTGAAGCCTTCCCACAGGTACATGGTCATGTGGCCCGCCGACGCGAGGCCGGCGCGACGTATGTCGCCCCCGTACTCGCCCGGCTCCTCGATGCACTCCACGATCAAGGGTTCGGCCGGAAGGCGCTCTTCCACCGGCGGGAGATCCCCGGCGGCCACCTTGGCGGCAAGGCTGGGTGCTTCTGAGTACTTGGATACGGGGGCCTCGGTGACAGCGGGAGCCGGAGTGGCCTCGGCAGGGGCCGCAGTGGGTTCTACCGGGGCGGCGGTAGGCTCGGCAGGGGCCGGCGTGGCGCCGGCGCAGGCGGTGGCCAGGGCGAGCCCGGCGGTGAGGCCGGATGCGCGCAGGAAGTCGCGGCGGGAAATGGCGGACGATGGCATGGCAATCCTCCTAAGGCAGATGCCACACATCACCACTCTCGCGATCCGAGGGTGGGTCGCGGTTATCGGCAGGCTAGAACCAAGGCTTGTCGCTTCACCTCCCTTCCGACGTCCCCTGTGAAGCGTCTTATCCCGCCCGGGCCGGGACGGGCCAGCGGCTTCGGCTGCGCGGGTGACGCGCCTGATCGGCTAGATGGGATTCGGGGAGTCTTATGCGGTGATTGTGGTCCCGGAGGCCCACAACGTCAAGAGGGCTCGCCTGCCTCTACCCAGACCGGACTGGACCAGGCCATTTCTCCATCGGCACGGGTAAGACGGACGTAGTAGTAGCGAGGCAAGCTGCCGGCGGGCAACTGGGCCGACCAGGAGACCTCACTAGCATCCAGGGGTTGGCCCAGGACGTCGTCGCCGTTGCTCACCACCTCCAAGTGAGAGAAGGGAAGCGAACTGGCCGCTTCCATCTCGATCGGTATCTCCCGAGAGCGCTCCCAGGTGATCTCCGAGCCCATCGGTGCCCCGCCGACCCTCACGCGCAGGAAGATCCGCTCGTTGGTGGTGGCGTAGACGCGCCGGTCCCACAGCGCCCGAAAGATGTGTTCTCGGGTGAGGCCGAGGGCCCACACTCCCATGAGCCCCTGGCGCCACAGCCATTGGTAGGGCTCCACGTCCTCCTGCAGGGTGTGGTACTCGTCCCCCGGTCGGCCGTCGTGGATGTCCCCGCCGCCGATGAAGCCGAAACGGTAGCCTCGAGCCAGGGCGTCGAGGACGTGCTGGCCCTTCTTCTCGCCCCCGGTCATGCGTACGGGGCGCGGGTTCCCTTGGTCTGCCGGCCGTTCGCTGTTGCCCCAGATGGAGTAGATCTCCACCAGCCTCTCCGTCAGGGGGTCATGACCTTTGGACCAGTCCACCCCCATGGTGGCGTTGGCCGAGTGGTGGGGGATGACCAAGGCGCCGTGCTCTCGGGCTGCCCGGTACACGTTCTCCAGCCGTCCGTAGAAAGGATCGTTGCAGCGGAGGATGGGGCCGCCATCGCCTGGGTAGTAGACGTTGCGGTGGCCGAACTCCCGGCTGGTCCACTCCTGGCCCACCAGGGTCACGAAGCGGCCGGGCTGGTAGAAGTCGTTGGTGACGGCCACGAAGTAGTCCCACTGCCGGTCAGTGAGGCTTTCGCTGTGGTCGGCCAGGGCGAAGATGTCAAGGAAGCTCTCGTCTCGGGCGAAGGAGTAGAGCTCCTCCGGGCAGCGCAGGCCGTCGCTGAAGAAGGTCTGACTATGCAGGTCACCCCAGTAGAGTCGCTCTTGGGGCGGATCGGCGCTCACCACGATGGGGTTACTCAGGCCCTGGACGCCACTTTCCTCGTCGGTGACTGCAATGTAGTGGATGCCTGGGCTCCGGAAGCGGATCTGGGGCACAGTGACGATGGGCCGCTGGTCTCCGGCAAAGGCTCCCCAGACCCCTTCGTCTCGTCTCAGGCGTGTGGGCCCCACGTAGTCGTCACCTCCGTCGAGGAGAAGAGACCCTCTCCAGTCGGGCGGTGTGTTGTCCATGTAGCGGATGCCCCGCGGCGAGTGATTGTACCTGCCCTGAGGTCGCGAGTTCCCTCCGGAGCCGCTGAAACAGCTAGCGTCGGCGCAATACGGCTCGGTCAGGAGCTTGATCCTCAAGAAGAATGGCTCATCCACACGAGTTGTGGATGCGGCCACCACTAGCAGGCCAGTAGGTGGTTGGCTCATTCGATCTCCTTGGCAGGCGATTGTGAGTGACCGCCAGAGCCGGCCATGGCGAATGCTTGGGGAACAGGAGCAACCCCCCGCGAGCGGCGGCACGACGGGAACGCACAGGATATTGTCCGTCTGCGTTCCCGTCGTGTTCTGCGAGAGGCCCTAGGCGGACCGCCGCCACAGCTGGAAGGCCCGGGCCGTATGGTCGCGTAGCACGCGCCAGTCGGCGATGCCCGTGAGTGGGTAGTTCACGATGTCGTTCTTGAGCACCCCCGGCCATATGCTGCCATGGCAGGTACCGATCATGTAGACCTGTTCGTTGTGTCGTCGCAGAATGTTTCGGCCCAGCTCGGCTCGCCTCGCCCCATCCGGCTCGGCCTTGAGCTGGTCATACCAGTGAATCAACTCCTTGAGATCCTCGGGAGGCTCCAGTCCACCCGTGCCTCCGCTCGCAGTCCAGGCGCCATATCCGGGGGCCCAGTAACAGGTGCTGCCGTACGGCACATACCAAATGGGGTCGATAACCCAAAGCAGCTCCGCCACTGCGTAGCAGGGCATCTCTGCCTCGTTGCTAGTGGCGCGCTGAGTCCAGAGAGTGCGCTCTATGTCCCTGGCTATGGTCTCTATGCCCACTTCCTGCCAGTAGTTCGCCACCTGTTGGTAGACATCGGCCCTCAGCACGCCAGCGGGATCAGCGCCAAAGAACTCAAGGAGCAGCTGCAACCGGTTCCCCTCCGAGTTCAGCCGGAAGCCCTCTCCATCCCGTTTGTCCAACCCGACCGCATCCAGCATGGCATTCGCTCGTTCGGGATCGTACTCCAGCGCTGTCTGGCCAAACCCCTCCTCCCAGTACGGCTCCAGGCTGCTGCCGCAGGGCTGCTTGATCAACGCCATTCCATTCCAGAACAGATCATTCAGCTCGTCGCGGTTGATCGCGTAGGAGAGGGCATGCCGGAACTCTCGCTGGCGGAACAGGGCGGACTTCACCGGGTCCTGGAAGCTCTGATTCACATAGACGCTCTCGGGGTATCCGCCCTCCCACTGTACGACAGTGTATCCGCCGTCCTCCTCATGCTCCTTTAGCAGCGATAGGTTGGCGAAGCCGAGGCCCTCAAGGCTGACGTCTATCTCGCCCGCGATGGCCTTCATCAGGATGATCTCGTTGTTCTCTACCGCCTCCACGATATACCGCTCGAAGTAGGGCAACTGCTTCCCGTTTGTGTCCACCTTCCAGTAGTAGGGATTGCGGTTGCACACGATCCGAGCTCCAAGTCCCCATTGTCCGGTCGGTACCCAGGGCCAGAGGTTGGGTAGTTCGGGGTTCGCTGTCCAGTCATTCCGGTTGGCGAACAGCTGGTACCAGGTCTCGAACTGGGCCTCCTTCACCTTAGCCTCGAGCTCCGTTGGATCCGCGTAGCTTGGATGGAACTGCTTCAGGTAGTGGGCGGGGGCAAAGATGGGGGACGTCGTGCCGTTGAAGCACATCATCTCCAGGAGCAGCGCGTGAGGGCTGGGCCAGCTGAGCCGGATGGTGTAGTCGTCGACCCGCTCTATAGTGACCGGCTCGCCTGCGACTGTCAGCCAGCTAGGGAAGGAAGGCGTAAGCTCTTCATTGAGTGCCACATCCTGATACCAGAACATGACATCATCGGCGGTGAAGGGCTCTCCGTCAGACCACCTCATTCCAGGCCGCAGATGGAAAGTGTACGCGGTGGCGTCTTCGTTCACTTCCCACGAGGAGGCGACGTTGGGGGCTATGGCCAGGCCGCCTCCGCTTGTGTCCCAGCGAATGAGACCCTCCCACAGAAAGGTGCTCATCAACACTGGGGCGTTGGCGGTAAGAGAGCGGTTTAGGTCGCTGCAGTACTCACCTGGCTCCTGCAGGCACTCTACTACTAGGGGTTCGGCCGGGAGGCGCTCTTCCACGGGAGGAAGCTCACCGGCAGCCACCTTGGCAGCCAGCTCGGGGGCCTCCGAGTACTTGGATGCCGGAGCGGCCTCGGCCGGCGGGGCTGTAGCGGCAGGAGGGGCTGTAGGTTCTGCCGGGGCAGCGGTCGGCTCCGCTGGGGCCGGCGTGGCGCCGGCGCAGGCCGCCGTCACAGCGACGCTAGCCGTCAGGGCGGACACACTCAGGAACCGTCTGCGGGTCATTCGACTTGCACGCATCTCGATCCTCCTCAAGAGACTTCCTTCGCAGAACTGGCTCTCTTCTGTCCACGCGGCGCACGGGCTGGGCCCGAGATACCCGACTGAGCTTCCCATCACCTCCTCTTCCGACGGCACGACGGCGGGGCCGCACAGGGTCAGTACGGCCTCACGCAGGGCGGACGGCACCAGAATGGCTGAAATGCGCCCGCGAGACCGGACTAGGATGGGCTCGGGGGACGCCTGCCAGGAGAACTCCAGCAAGGCACGGATGGCTTGCAGCGACATGCCGGCACGTCGCAGCTGAGCGATGGCCACGGCCCGATCCTTCTGATCGGGCGAGAAGACACGCACCGTCGCCCCAGGGATAGGCACCGATGTCGCACCGCGGACGTCCCCACCCTCTAGGAGCCCACAGGCTTCCCAGTGCCGTATCTGCCCATAGGACACGCCGGCCTGCTCGGCCAGCTCGTCCCGAGTGAAGACCTTCTGCTTGGGCTGTCCTTCCAGTGGCTGCATGACGCTCCCTTGGCTGTAATAAAAGCGGGTAGTATTGCAGGCAGGGTTCGCTCGCTCCTGCCTGCAAAGAGTAAGCCAGATGTGCATGCGGGTCAAGGGGGAATAGTGCCGTTGCCTTGGGGAAAGCGGGGGCTAAAGCCCGAAAGCCAGCTGGCCGATATCTGGTCAGCACGGGGGGCAGCCTCTCCGCTGGGATGGCGGTGCGACTCAGAGTCACCGCCACTGGCGCATGTGGCTGCCTCAGCGGGCCACCTTCTGGACTTGGCGGGCTCGACGCAGAATGCACGTGCAGTTCACCGCCTTCGCAGTGCCTCTGGCCGTCGCGGCGGCCATGTGCTTCGCCCTGGGGGCCTACGGCTGGCGCAGGGCCTCCTACCCCGGGGCGAACTCGTATGCCCTCTCCATGGTGCTCGCGGGGTGGTGGTCTCTCGGGTACGCCCTGGAGTTGGCCAGCGCTGACGCCGCTCAGGCGGAGCTGTTCGCCCGCTTGCAGTACCTGGGCATAGTGGTGTTGCCGGTGAGTTGGCTCGCCTTCTCCGTGCAGTACACGGGCGGCACCATCTCCCGCAGGGAGATCGCCGGCCTCCTGGTAGTGCCGGCTCTGACGCTGGCGATGCTGGCCACCAACGATTACCACGGGCTCATATGGGATCGCTACCGCATGGTAGAGGTGCACGGCCTCCGGATGCTCGAGATCAGCCGTGGTGGCTGGTTCTGGTTCCACACTGCTTACTCGTACGCGCTCCTCTTGCTCGCCACCGTGATCTTGGTGCGTCTGCTCGGGCGCAGCCCCAGGCCCTACCGCGGGCAGGCCCTGGTTCTTCTGGTGGCTCTGCTGGCTCCCTTCCTGGCCAGTATCGCCTACCTGGCTGGGCTGCGTCCCCTCGGCCGGCTGGACCTGACGGGGTTCATGTTCGTCGTGACCGGCCTGGCCATGCTCTGGGGAATGGGGCGGTTTCACCTGCTGGACATAGTGCCCATCGCCAGCGCCGCGGTCATCGAGAGCATGGCAGACGGAATGCTGGTCCTGGACCGCCGGCGGCGCCTGATCTGGGCGAACCCCAGTGCGGAGCGACTGCTGGGGGCGCCCGCCGCCACCCTCCTCGGCCGTCCTATCGGGGACGTTGCGGCCGCCTACGCCAACTTACTGGACCGCCTCAAAGAGGGGAAGGAAGGGAGCACCGAGGTGTGGCTCGATCACCAGGGGCGGCGGGCGTGTTACGACCTGCGCCTGTCCGAGCTCCTCGACGACCACCGGCGGGAGCCTCGTGGCCTGGTGGTGACTCTGCGGGACGTCACCGCAGCCCGTAGGGCTCAAGAGGCTCTGGCCAGAAGTGAAGCACGCTATCGCAGCATCTTCGATACCGCTCCCAGCCTGATCCTGTCGGTACGCGGCGACGGCACCATCGCCAGCGTCAACCGGCGCACCGAGCCCATCCTGGGCTACCGACCGGAGGAGATCGTCTCGCGGCGCCTGGAGGAACTGGTTCATCCGGACGACTGGCCCAGACTGCGCCGGCGGCTGATGGACACGCTCGATGCGGCGCGACCGGGCGGTGAGGAGTACCGCATGCTGCGCAAGGACGGCAGAGCGGTGCCCGTGCACGCACACTGGGCCTTCCTGCCCGACGAGGACGGCCCCGGCGCTGCGGTGCACCTGATCGAGGACCTGACCGAGCGCCGCCGGCTGGAAGCCCAGTACCGCCAGGCTCAGAAGATGGAAGCGGTGGGACAGCTGGCTGGGGGCATTGCCCACGACTTCAACAACCTGCTCACCGTCATCAGCGGCCATAGCGACTTCCTGCGGGAGGAACTGGCAGGCAAGCCGGCACTGCTGCAGGACGTAGAGGGGATACGGCAGGCGGGCGAGCGGGCTGCCCTGCTCACTCGGCAATTGCTGGCGTTCAGTCGGCGGCAGGTGCTGGAAGTGAAGGTGATGAGCCTGAACGAGGTGATCGCCGGGATGGCCTCCATGCTGGCACGGACCCTGGGCGAGCAGATCGCCCTCGAGGTGAGGCTGGCCGATGACCTGTGGCACGTGCGCGCCGACCGGGCCCAGATCGAGCAGGTTGTCCTCAACCTGGCTCTCAATGCGAGGGACGCCATGCCCGAGGGAGGTACGCTCACCCTGGAGACGGCGAACGTCGAGCTGGATGCCGGCTTCGTGCAGGAGCACCTCGGCTCCAAACCGGGGCCCCACGTGCGGCTGTCGGTGGAGGACACCGGCGTGGGCATGCCGCCTGAGGTGATGGCCCATCTGTTCGAGCCCTTCTTCAGCACCAAGGGGCCGGACAGGGGGACGGGCATGGGCCTGGCTAGCGTCTACGGGATAATCAAGCAGCTAGGTGGGAACATATACGTGGAGAGCCAGCCCGGCCAAGGGACCAGCTTCCGCATCTACCTGGCTCGAGCTGAGGAGCCGGCGTCAGTCGCTTCTACCAGATCTGAGCGGCCGCCCGTGCCTCGCGGCACCGAGACCATCTTGGTAGTGGAGGATGAGAAGGCCGTGCGCGCCTTGGCTTCCTCGGCCCTGCGCAGGCTGGGCTACACTGTCCTGGAAGCAGCCGGAGCCGAGGAGGCGATGGCGCACTGGCGCCACAGCGCCCACCGGCCCGATCTGGTGCTCACCGACGTGGTCATGCCGGGGATGAACGGGCCGGAGCTGGTCCAGGCTCTGCGAGCCACGAGGAGCGGGCACGGCCGGCCCGCAGACGTGCCCGTGCTCTACATGACCGGCTACTGCCAGGGCGAAGGCGGCTCCCAATCTCTCGACGGCCACGTGATGCAGAAACCCTTTGACATCGGCGACCTCAGTCGAACGGTACGGCGCATCCTGGACGGCGGGCACTAGTTCCCCCGAACGTGGCGCGGCGGGAGACGGACGCCAGCGGAGGCGGAAGGAAGAGGCGCAACCAGCCTGCTGGCAAGCGGGCGCCGCTCAGCCTCAGAGGTGAATGGCCGGCTACGGCCCCGCATCGATGCGCCTGCGCTTTGGCAGCTGGGGCGAGGCAGGGCGCCCCGCCTCCGTCCTCGGCCTCTCCTGGTCGTTGCCCCGAGCCTGGCCGTGGCCGCCCACGAGCCCCGCCTTGGGATCACGGCATTAGGCTTCGCGAACGGCAGGGCGCACCCGCCTGAGCGCGGGATCGGGGAGACGTCTTCAGGACGCCAGCCGGTCGAGCTGGTCCATCTCCTCTGCCGTCAGTTCCACCTCGAGCGCCCCCAGGTTCTCCTCCAGGTGCTTCCTGTCTTTGGACTGGGGTATGGTGATGACGTGATCCTTGGAGATCAGCCAGGCGAGGGCTAGCTGCACCGCGGTGCATCCCTTCGCCCGAGCCATGTTCGCCAGCGTATGGCTCTCAGTCACCCGGCCGCGCTCGATGGGAGTGTAGGCGGTGAGCAGCACGTCGTGGGACTGGCAGAACTGCAGCACCCCATTCTGCTCTGGCTCCCGATGGGTCAGGCTGTAGTGCACCTGGTTGGTGGCCAGGATGGAGTCGGTCAGACGGAAGGCCTCTTCCATCTGGCTTTGACTGAAGTTGCTCACCCCGATGTAGCGGACCTTGCCCTGGGAGACCAACTCATTGAGGGCGCGGAACGTCTCCTCCAGCGGGATGCTAGGGTTGGGCCAGTGAATGAGGTACAGGTCGAGGTAATCGGTCTGCAGGCGGTTCAGGGTTCCCTCTAGAGCATGGAGCACGCTCTGGTAGTGCAGGTTGTCGGGGGCGACTTTGCTGGTGAGGAAGAGGCGGGAGCGGTCGTGGCCCTTGATGGCCTCCCCAATCACCTGTTCGGCCCTGCCCCCGCCATAGCGCTCGGCCGTATCTATGTGGGTGTACCCCAGGTCCAGGGCCGCCCGAATGGCCTGTGCCTCGCGAGCGGGGTCGGTGCCGTAGGTCGCGGTGCCTAACCCCATCACCGGGACCGGACGGCCATCGTGCAACTGGCGATACTGCATGACGACTTGCCTCCTTTTCAGACGATAAGCCCGCCTCCTACGGCCGGCGCCATTGGCCTGTCTTGACCGAAGCCGTCTGAGGCTGTAAACAAGAGTGTACGGCAGGACGGCGGTGAGTCAACAGGAAGGGCTCGTGCCGCCTTCCCTGCCCTGTCAGGCCGAGTCATACGGCCCCGTCACGCCGGGCTTCATCGCCCTGTCAGGCGAGCTCTTCTCACTCTGTCATGCCGACCCTTCTCACCCTGTCATGCCGAACGAAGTGAGGCATCCCCAAGTCGCGGGTACAGACCCTTCGCTGGCGCTCAGGGTGACAGGATGGGGGTAGGCGGCCTTCGCTGGCGCGGGGAGCCTGCCCTGAGCCTGCCGAAGGGCTCACAGAGGAGGGTGGAGACACTTTGCTGGCGCTCAGGGTGACAGGATGGGGGTAGGCGGCCTTCGCTGGCGCGGGGAGCCTGCCCTGAGCCTGCCTAAGGGGTCACAGAGGAGGGTGGAGACACTTTGCTGGCGCGGGGAGCCTGCCGAGGCGGTAACGGCGGAGGGCTCAGGGTGGTGGGAGGGCGGGGTCCCTTCGTGGCTCCCTGCTGCGGCGAACGGACTCGCTGAGGATGGGGCACCCATCTGGTCGTCGGTTCCTCTGTGGGGACACACACTGTCGAGGGGATGGGCGTTACCTGGAGCGCCCAGCGGGGTTATAGATGTGCTAAGGCACGATTCTGGGAGTATGCCGTGAACGTACTGCTGGTCTACCCATTATTCCCCGACACTTTCTGGAGCTTCAAGCACGCGCTGGAGTTCATCCGCAAGAAGGCCGGGGCTCCGCCGTTGGGTCTGCTGACGGTGGCGGCTCTGTTGCCCGAGGCCTGGGGCAAGCGGCTGGTGGACATGAACGTCCGCGATCTCACGGCCGAGGACCTGGAATGGGCCGACATGGTCTTCGTGAGCGCCATGGTGGTGCAACGCGATTCGGCGCGGCAGGTGATCGATCGGTGCCGGCAGGCCGGGGTAAAGGTAGTGGCGGGTGGGCCCCTATTCACCATCGAGCCGCAGGAGTTCAGCGACGTAGACCACCTCGTCCTCAACGAGGGCGAGATCACCCTTCCCCAGTTCCTGGCCGACCTGGAAAGGGGCGAGCCCAAGCGAATCTACACCACCGACCAGCACGCCGACATGACCCAGGTGCCCGTGCCCCTATGGCACCTGGCCGATCTCCGCTCCTACGAGACGGTCAGCATCCAGTTCTCCCGCGGCTGTCCCTTCAACTGCGACTTCTGCAACGTCACCGTCCTCCTGGGCCACCGGCCGCGGACCAAGACAGCCGCTCAGATCATCGCCGAACTGGATGCCTTGTACGCTCTGGGGTGGCGCAAGGGCGTCTTCTTCGTGGACGACAACTTCATCGGCAACCGCCGCGTCCTCAAGAACGAGGTGCTGCCGGCGCTGATCGAGTGGCGCCGGGGCAAGACCGGCATGCCCTTCAACACCGAGGCGTCCATTGACCTCTCGGATGACCCGGAGCTGATGCAGCTGATGGTGGCGGCGGGGTTCAACACTGTCTTCGTGGGTATCGAGACTCCCAACGAGGACAGCCTGGCCGAGTGCAACAAGTTCCAGAACAAGGGCCGGGACCTGGTGGCGGCGGTGAAGCGCATGCACCGGACGGGGCTTCAGGTGCAGGGTGGGTTCATCGTGGGCTTCGACAGCGACACGCCTAGCATCTTCCAGCAGCAGATCGAGTTCATCCAGCGGAGCGGCATTGTCACCGCCATGGTGGGGCTCCTGCAGGCTCCTCCCGGCACCAAGCTCTACGAGAGGATGAAGCGGGAGGGGCGGCTGATCAGCCGGCTTTCGGGCGACAATGTGGACGGCTCCACCAACATCATCCCCCGCATGGACCTGGAGGTCCTACGGAAGGGCTATCGCGACATCCTGAATCACATCTACTCCCCTCACCACTACTACGAGCGGGTGAAGACGTTCCTGGAGGACTACGACCCACCGCGGTTGAACATCCGGATAGACGCCGGGTACGTGGCTGCCTTCCTGCGCTCCATCTGCCGCCTGGGGATCAAGGGGCAGGAGCGGGCCCAGTACTGGAGGTTGTTCTTCTGGACCCTGTTCCGCAAGCCCAGGCTCTTCCCCCTGGCCATCACCATGGCCATCTACGGCTTCCACTTCCGCCGGGTGGCGGAGAACCACGTGCAGTAGGGTCGCCCTCAAGCTCACTCCAAGACATCAGGGCCCGAACGGAGGTCATCCTGGCGCCTGAGCTCCCCAGCCCGCCCCGCCATGAATGGCCGGGCTAGACCGAGCGAAGCCCGCCTCCGCGGGCTGGGAACACCTCCCACCCGGGGCCGACCCTGCCCCTTCGCGGCCCATTCCACCCAGCGCCGCGGCCAGGGCCCGAGCCCTGACCCAACCGTGAGCCTGCCGGAGGGCAGGCTTCGCCGCTCTAGCACGCGGCTTCAGCCCGTGCTTCGGCCTGGACGCACGCCTATCTTTCCCCACGCGTCCCCTTCCCGTGCGTCCGCCCGGGCGCACGCCTATCTCGCCCCCCGCGTCCCCTCCTCCCGTGCGTCCGCCCGGCACACCCCTCAGGCTGCCGGCGGCGTTGTCCTCTCCGACACATGATGCTAGCATTGAGCCCACAAAGGCCCCCAGGGAGGTGTGATGCCGCGGTACGTATACCGGCTGCAGCCGGCCCTGGCCCTTGCTTTCTCCGTCGCCTACCATCCCGGCGAGTGGAGCCTCTTCCTGCGAGCGCGCTCGGAGGCCGCCTCGGTGGAGCTCAAGCTGGAGCAGCCCCAGGCGGAGTTGCTGCGCCGCGACCTCCTGGCCGTCGCGGAGAGCTTCGGCGGCGATCGCTTCCCCCTCAGCCACGCCCGGCCCCTTCCCCCTGACGATCACATCCTGCGCTTTCCCACCGACCTGGAGGCCCCTGTCAGGCACCTGAAGGCCGGCCGGCACCCGCACCGGCGCCTCATGTTTGTTCAGGCCGAAGGGCAGATCGAGGGCATGCCCTACGAGGTGGAGATCTGGAGCACCCCGGAGCAGATGCTGGCCCTGGCCGAGCAGATCGGCAGCGCCTGCGCCCAGGCCCAGTCCCGGTGTCCCGTCTGCGGTCAGCCCATGGGGGAGGGACCCCACGTCTGCCCGGCCGAAGGCGCGGAGGGAGCTTGATGTCGCCGGCTCCACCAGCGGGCTCCCTGTCGGCGTCTCGTGTCCTGTACGACGAGTCCTACTACCGGGACAACCGCAACAACTACCGCGAGCGACTAGAGTTTCGGGTGGCCAACTTCTGGCGGGCAGCCTACGTCGAGCTGTGCTTCCGGCCGGCCTCGGTCCTGGACGCGGGCGGGGGAATGGGCCTCCTGGTGGAGCGGCTGCGATCCTGGGGACGGGCCGCCTTGGGCTTGGAGTTGAGCCGGTATGCCATCACTCAGGCGCCGGATTCGGTGCGACGCTGCTTCGTGCAGGGGAGCCTGGTGAGCCTGCCGTTCGCCGACCGGTCGTTCGACGTGGTGGTGAGCGTGAACGTGCTGGAGCACCTGGAACCGGGAGAGGTGGCAGGGGCGCTGCGGGAGTGCGCTCGCGTGGCCCGGAAGGGGATATTCCACGAGATCACCGTCCTCGAGGACCGCGACGTCATTCATCGGGATCCTACCCATCGCACCAAGCTGAGCGCTGCCGCCTGGCTGGAGGTTCTGGGGAACGAGTTGCCGGGCTGGCAGCCGCGACGGGGTCTGCACATCCCCCGGTTCAAGAATGGTGTGTTCGTGTTGAGACGGATGGGGATGGAACGCTGATGACGCTGATACTGCGCAGATCAACGCTGATCTGTCCTTGTTGCTTCCAGCTCAGGGCGGATCGGTGGCGCTGTGGCGGCCTAGGCGGTAACGGAGGCGACTGGCCACGAGGCGTCGGCGCCCTCAGGCGGGGAGGACGTGCGGTGGCGGGGCGTGGCGCACCTGGGGGTGCGCACTCCTCGGTGGGGTCTGGTCACCGGCGGGGGACCGAGTGTGGTGGTGGGCAGCGCACCTGGGGGTGCGCAGTCCTCGGTGGGGTCTAGTCACCCGTCGGGGGACCGAGTGCGGTGGCGGGGGGCAGCGCACCTGGGGGTGCGCAGTCCACGGTGGGGTCTGGTCATCGGCAGGGGAGCGAGTGCGGTGGTGGGGGGCGGCGCACCTGGGGGTGCGCCCTCCTCGGTGGGGTCTAGTCACCACGAGGAGTCCGCGCCCCCAGGCGCGGGGGCGTGAAGGCACCGCCTGAGAGGCCGTGGCAGTCCAACCTATCCGGAGGTGTTGACGTGAAAGTAGTTGTGGATGAGAATGAGGTCACCTGGCTGCAGCATCCCGACCGCCGCTCCGCCGATCTGATTCGCCCGGGTGACACCCCGGCCCATGCTGGGCTCTCGTTGGGAGTGGCGGAGTACACTTCCACCGAGTTCGGGGAGCTGCAGAGGCACGATGACCAGGAAGCGGTTTACTGCGTGTCGGGGCGGGGCGTCATCCGCGTCGGCGACCAGGAGTATGAGATCTACCCCGGTCGGGCGTTCTACGTCGGGCGGGCCGTGCCGCACGCCACCCGGCGCACGGGCCCCGAACCGGTCAAAGTGGTCTACGTTCACGCCCCGGACTAGGGGACTACGAATCGAGGCGGCGGGCCTTGATCGGCTACGTAAGTGCGGCCGAAAGCAGGGAGCCCAGCGACGGCTTCATGCCCAACTCCGTGATGAGGGACATGCTCCAGTTCCTGGAGCGTCAACTCGGCAGGGAGGCGTTGCGAGGCATCCTGAACCTGGCGGGCATCGAGCACTACTTCCGTGGCCTGCCGCCCAACAACATGCGCCTCGAGGTGAAGGCTTCCGACTACCTGGCCCTCCTCCAGGGCCTGCGCGACTACTACGACGAGCGGGGCGCGGTGGCGGTGTTGCGGGAGCTGGGCAAGGCCAACGTCCGGCGAGGAGTGGTGCACGCCGTGGGCCTGGCGGAGCAGGGCGGGCGCATCACTGGCAAGCAGCTCCTTGGCATCGCCCTGGATGCTTTCGCCAAGAGCACCGCGGTGAGGGATCGCCGGCTGATCCTGCTCCAGGATAGCGGCGACATGTTGCTCGTGAGCCTTCGGCAGCCTGCTTGCTGGGCTGCAGACGGCTCCCGCCACGCCTGCGAGGTGGTGGTGGGCGCCCTGCGTGGCGCCCTGGAACTGGTGTCGGGTCGGAGTCTCAGAGTCCGTCCCATCGCCTGCTGCCACTCGGGCGCCCACCATTGTGTGTTTGAGGTCTCGCGAGCTGGCCGTTCTCAATAGGTTGTAGGTTACCGGTTGTGGGTGGTAGGGGTGGAAAGCGAGGAAGTCGCTCTGTCCTCCATCGTGTGGCTTGCCCCTGATCCTGGGCCCCTCTGCATGACAACCCGCCATGAGGAGAGTGTTAGTGTGCCTGACAGGCATCAGTGCCCGAGGATCGAGCCTAGCTCGGACAGCAGCCGGCGGAAGGGAGTTGCGGAGGCAACTGGGCCCCAAGGGGTCGGCTTGACGCCTGCCGGCGAGGGAGCCTCCAGCCTCCAGGATCGCGGCGTTTGCCGTCAGGTGCCGGTGGTGGGCATCGGGGCCTCGGCCGGCGGGCTGGAGGCACTGGAAGAGTTCTTCGCCCACGTCCCTGTCAACTCGGGCATGGCCTACGTGGTGGTGCAGCATATGTCCCCCACCCATCCCATTGCCCTGGTCGAGCTGCTGGCTCGCTCATCCGGCGTGCCTGTGGTGGAGGCAATCGACGGGATGCCGGTGGTCCCCGACCGGGCGTATGTGATCCCGCCCGGCTGCTACCTGAGCATCACTGATGGCGTTCTAAACCTATCGGCCCCGGACGGACGGCCATCCCTCCACAACACCGTAGATCTGTTCCTCCGTTCCCTGGCGGCTGCTCGCCATGAAGAGGCCATCGGAGTCATCCTGTCCGGCTCGGGCACCGATGGTACCCTCGGCATCCGAGCCATAAAGGGTGAGGGCGGCCTAGTGGTGGTCCAGGACCCAACCACGGCTGCCTATGACGGGATGCCCACCAGCGCCATCGCTACCGGGCTGGCAGACCTCGTCCTTCCGGTGCACGAGATGCCGCGCCGGATCATGGAGTACGTGAGCGCCGAAGGGCGCACGCTGCCGGCCCTGGCTTCGCCCGGGGCGATGGAGCCCCTGCGAAGCCTTCTGGCCCTCATGCGCGCCCAGACGGGCGTGGATTTCTCTTACTACAAGCAGACCACTATCGTGCGTCGCGTGCAGCGGCGCATGATCGTCAGGGGGATCGCCTCCATACCGGAGTACGTGCGCCGGGCTAGGGAGGACCCGCAAGAGGGCCAGGCCCTGTTCCGCGAGCTGCTCATCAACGTCACCAGCTTCTTTCGAGACGCGGAGGCGTTTCGGGTCTTGTCCGATAGGGTGCTGCCCCATCTCCTGGAAGGAAAAGGGCGCGACGACGCCCTGCGAGTGTGGGTGCCGGCGTGCTCCAGCGGTGAGGAGCCCTACTCCATCGCCATAGTGATCCGAGAGTACCTGGCCCGGACGGGCCGGGACGTCCAATGCCGCATCTTCGCCACCGACCTGGACCCGCAGGCTATAGACACGGCCCGCGCCGGGGTGTACCCCAGGAACATCTCGGTGGACGTGTCGCCCGAGCGCCTGGCCCGCTTCTTCCATCGTCAAGGCAGCGGCTTCAGGATTGGGCAGGCGATCCGAGAGACGGTGGCCTTCGCGGTGCACAACGCGTTGCAGGACCCTCCCCTGGGTCGAATGGACCTAATCAGCTGCCGCAACCTGCTGATCTACCTAGATGCTGAGGCACAACGCCGCCTGCTGGAGCGGTTCTACTTCGGTCTCGTTCCCGAAGGGGTGCTGTTCCTGGGAGCTTCGGAGACAGTGGGGGATGGCTTCGGCATGTTCGCTCCCCTGGACAGGAAGTGGCGCTTCTTCGTGCGGCGGGAACGCGCCCCCCAACACACTGAGCCCGGAACGGGTCGGCTGGGCGAGTGTCCCTCCGCCTCGGTGTCGACCGGCCACGTCGCGCCCGGGAGAACCGGGGGCCAGGAAGGCTGCGGGGAGCGACTGCTCGAACCGAACCCTCTTGCCGTCGCCCCGCGAGCGCAGCCTCGCGATCTCCCTTGAGCGCGCAGGGCGGCCGGAAAGCCCCGCGAAGGGTTGCTGGCCTTTACTGGCCGCCATCACTTGTGGCATAAATGTGCTGGTGTCGGTCGGTACCTCCGGCAAGAGCGGCGGCGTGGGACCTGGCCGGAGACGATGGGACTGACCGCGGACCTCACCGCACGCGAGGCGCGACTATGCCGGACGAAGCCAACCGCGAGGGCCTGCAGGGTGATCGCGGCGCTGGTTCGTCTTTGGCGGCCAATGGAGGTCCGCTGCCTCTAGCGTCGCGGGGACCCTCCGAATCGGGCCGCCCCGAGGGGAGGCCCGGGCGCACTGACGTGGACGAGTCGGGCTTGCGTGCTTTCGCCGCGGAGCTGTTGGACGGCTGTGCCGTCGGCATCATCGTCCTAGATGCGGAGCTCCGCGTCGTCTGCATGAACAAGGCGCTGGAGAGGGCCTTCGCTCTGCCGCGGGACGCCGCCATAGGGCAGAACTACCGCGTGCTGGTGGAGCAGCGGCTCAAGCCTATCTTCGAAGACCCAGATGGATTCGCCAGGCGCGTTCTGGGTGGAGACGCCCAGAACTCCGGGGCTGAGACGTTCGAGTGCCACGTGCTGCCCGGCAAAGGTCGGGAGGACCGCTGGCTGGAGCGTGGCGCCGCCCGGATCGGGGCCGGCCCGTACGCCGGGGGCCGGATCGAGCACTTCTACGACATCACCCACCGCAAGCTGGTCGAGGAATCGCTTGTGGCGTCGCGTCGGCTGTTCGAGCGCATGTTCCACAGCATGCGCGATGCGGTGTTCGTGGTGGACGCCGACATGACCATACAACAGTGCAACCCGGCCGCGTCGGAGATCTTCGGCTACACCGAGGTGGAGATGGTGGGGCAGAGCACCACCATACTTCATGGCAGCCCAGAGACGCACGAATCGTTCAACGCGGCGCTGGTGTCGGGCCTCAGGGAGAAGGGATTCCTCTTCCTGAGCGAGCTTCCCATGAGGCGCAAGAGCGGGGAGGTCTTCCCCACCGACTTGACCGTGGTGCCCCTCGAGCAGGAGGTAGGCGAAGGCACGGGTTACGTGGCCGTGGTGCGAGACGTGTCTGACAGGGTGGCGCTGGACCAGATGAAGTCCAGCTTCGTGGCCAACGTGTCTCATGAGCTGCGCTCCCCTCTCTCTTCCATCATGGGCTACGCCGAGGTCCTGCTGGACTCGGACCCGGCGGAGCTCACCCCCACCCAGCGCGAGTTCCTTCAAGTCATCTACGATAGCAGCCAGCGGCTCAAATGGCTGGTGGACGATATCCTGGACGTGTCCCGGATAGAGGCGGATCAGTTTCGGCTCGAGTTGGCCGAGGTCGAGCCCGACGTGCTGGTGGAGCGGACGATAGAAGTCCTGCGGCCCAAGGCCGAAGAGGCGGGCCTGGCGCTCCACTCCGTCATAGCTGCCGCCCTGCCCCGAGTGAGGGCAGACGCCCGCCGGCTGCAGCAGGTGCTGGAGAACCTGGTCAACAACGCCATCCAGTTCACTC
Organism: Anaerolineae bacterium; assembly: GCA_013178015.1. Classification (NCBI taxonomy): domain Bacteria; kingdom Bacillati; phylum Chloroflexota; class Anaerolineae; species Anaerolineae bacterium. The sequence continues at coordinate 49,624 of JABLXR010000013.1, read as the reverse complement.
CGGCGGGAGGGACAGTCCAGGTATCGCTGCGAGCCGAAGATGCGGGCTATCTGGTGCTGGAGGTGGTTGACACCGGTGTAGGCATCCCTCCGGAGGATCTGCCCATCATATTTGAGCGCTTCCGCCGTGGCCGCAACGCGAACCAGGCCTCGGCAGGCGGGACCGGACTGGGCTTGTACATCGTGAGGTCAATCGTGGCGGCGCACGGTGGCCGGGTGGAGGTGGAGAGCGAGGTGGGCAGAGGCAGCACATTCCGCGCGTATTTCCCCCTTGGAGGGCCTTCGGGGATCGAACGCTGATCACCCGACACTGCGCTGATTGCCGTTGGGTTCTCCAGCTAGCTCCTCGTCCCGGCGGGCCTTGATAGGCGTGCCACCATCCGCCTGAGTTGCCATCCTCGACCGCTAAGGTAGAATTTCGCCCGCCGGTTTGGCGGCAGTTACCTTGGGGAGAAGTGGAATGTCACAACACAGTGGTCAAGACGAGTTACGAGGGGAGGTGAGTGACCTGTCGGGGCTGGTTGCCTACCAGGAGGGCGCCATCGTGAGCAGGATCGTGCTGCGCGCTCCGGCGGGATCGGTCACGCTGTTCGCGTTCGACGCCGGGCAGGAGCTGAGCGAACACACCACCCCATTCGATGCCCTGGTGCACGTGATAGAGGGAGAGGCGGAGATCATCATTTCTGGGCGGTCGCATTCGGTGCGGGAGGGGCAGGTTATCATCATGCCCGCCGATGAGCCCCATGCAGTCAAGGCACCGCGTCGCTTCAAGATGATGCTCACCATGATCCGGGCGTGAGCGGCAACCGTCCGTGGTAGGGGCAGGCCACCGTGCCTGCCCTGGGCGGGCGGACACGGTAGTCCGTTTCCACGAGGGACCATCTGCCATCTATGGTAGGGGCAGGCCACCGTGCCTGCCCTGGGCGGGCGGACACGGTGGTCCGTCCCCACAACCGCATTGGGAGAGGATGACAGAGGATGCAGCAACCGGTTAGCGACAAGGAAAGCCGCAAGGAAGTGATAAAGGAGGTGATCAGGCGCCTCCACTCCGGGGCTACGGCGGAAGAGATGACCCGCCGCTTCGGCCAGGTCCTGCACGGGGTGTCTGCCACTGAGATCGCCCAGATAGAGCAGGAGCTGATCGAAGAGGGAATGCCCCGCGAGGAGGTGCACCGCCTGTGCGATGTGCACCTGGCCGTGTTCCGCGAGTCCCTGGCGGCGGGCGAAACCCTGGCCCCGCCCGGGCACCCCATCCACACCCTGATGGAAGAGCACCGCATCATGCTGGCTCAGGCCCAGGAACTGGCGGAGCTGGCCCAGGAACTGAAGGAAGTGGATTACATCGGCCGCGAAGCGGAGGAGCGGCTGGAGAAGGCCGCCGAGGAGATGCGCAGCGCCGAGAGCCACTACGTGCGGGAGGAGAACGTCCTCTTCCCCTACCTGGAGAAGCATGGCATCACTCAGCCGCCGGCCATCATGTGGATGGAGCACGACCAGATTCGGGAGATCAAGAAGGGAGTGCTGGGCGTCTTGGGGCGCCATCAGGAGATGCCGGTCGCTGACTTCGCTGAACAACTGGCGGCCGCCGCCGTGACCCTGGCGGAGACGCTGGCCAGCCACTTCTTCAAGGAGAACAACATCCTCTATCCGGCCTCCTTGCGGGTGATCACCGAGGAGGAATGGCCCGAAGTGAGGGCGGAGTTCGACGATCTCGGCTACGCTTCCTTCACCCCCGCCATGCCTCCGGCGGAGGGGCGCCGCGAGGCCCTGGAGGTGGGCGCCGGCCCCGAAGGGATGGTGCGCTTCCGCACCGGGACGCTGTCGGTGGAGGCGCTGGAGGCGGTGCTCGATGCTTTGCCCCTGGACGTGACCTTCGTGGATAAGGACGACCGGGTGCGCTACTTCAACGACATCGCCGAGCGGATCTTCCCCCGGACCAGGGCCGTGCTGGGCCGCACGGTGCAGCGATGCCATCCCCAGAAGAGCCTGCACGTGGTCAACCAGATACTGAGCGACTTCCGCCAGGGCAAGCGCGACTCGGCCGAGTTCTGGATCGAGATCGGGGGCAGGTTCATCTACATCCGCTACTTCCCCGTGCGCGACCGGCAAGGTGAGTATCTAGGCTGCCTCGAAGTGATGCAGGACGTCACCCGCATCCGCCAGCTGGAGGGGGAGAAGCGCCTGCTGTGATGCTCGAGAGCCACGAAAGCGCCACCCGCTGGCACTGAAGACACCTGCCGGCGACGGGCCGCGGGCCCGCAGCCGGCCAACCCGGTCGGTCATCCTCCCGCCTATGCTTCTGATGGGCGGGAGGATCCTTCTTGGGCCAGTAGCTCCCGGAGGGCCAGGCTGTCAGCCGGGCAGGACCACGGCCCGGCCCGTCGCCGCCGACTCGTAGGCGGCGAAGACCAGTCGTACCGTCTGCAGGTTGTCCTCGCCGGTAGTCTCCGCCCGGCCCTCGCCTCGCAGAGCCCTCAGGATGTCGGCATTGCAGGAAACGATGCTGGAGTGTACCAGGGCGTAGGCGGGATCGGACCAGGGGTAGACGGGAGGGGGCCACCGGCGGGAGAACACCCCCTCGGCAGTGGTCAGGCGGACCCAGTAGTCGGGGGCCAGCTCCAGCGAGCCTTCCTCGCCCTCCACTAAGACGAAGGTCTGGGGGAAGCGCTCCTTCTCGGTGCGGCTGGCGTAGCTGATCTCGCAGGTGAGGGTGGCGCCGGCGCGGGTGCGCATCATGACGGTGGCCACGTCCTCTCCGGCGATGTCGGGGTGCACCCGATGCGTCTGGCAGTAGAGCCGCTCTACTTCGCCCAGCAGGAACCGGCCCACGTCCAGAATGTGACTGCCCATGTCGGTAAGTATGAACTGCTCCAGCTCTTTGAGGAAGGGCTGATTGTCGAAGACGGGGAAACTGGAGTTGTACTCGATGCGGGCGCGGAAGGGACGGCCGATGCGGCCCTCGTCCAGGGCTTGCTTCAGGCGCCGCAGAGGCTCCTGCCAGCGCCAGTTCTCGTGCACGAACAAGGGCACCCCCGCGCGCTGGCAGACGGCTACCATCTCCTCCGCCTCGGCCAGGGTGGTGGCCATCGGCTTCTGGCAGATGACGGGGAGGCCGTGTTCGGCCGCCAGGCGCACGAAGGGAGCGTGGGTCTCCACACTGGTAACGACGTCCAGGAAGTCGGGCCGCTCCCGACGGATGAGCTCCTCGGCGTCGTCGTAGACGGCGGGGATGCCGGCCCGTCGAGCTAGCGCCTCCGCCCGCTCCCGGGTGCGGTTGTAGAGGGCGACGCAGCGGGCGCCCTTCAGCTCACCCCAGGCGGCCAGCTGGTAGGGAGCCCAGAACCCGGCACCGAAGACGGCGAAGCGCAGTTCGCCCATGGGACTCGACCTCCTCCGTTGGCCCGCTACCAGGTGTCCACGGTGGCCACCGCGCAGGGAAGCAACGACAGCGTCAGAGCCCCTCCGGGCGCGGCCCGCTCCGCCCAGGGCGCCTGACGCCACTCTTCCGGCCGGGACAGGGCCTGCTCGGCGGTGGTCTCGTCCAGATGTCTGACCCAGGCCGCCTGGCCCAGTCCGCTTATCCCCACCTCGAGCGGCTGGAGGGTCAGGTTGGCCACCAGCACTCGGGCGCAGTGGCTCCACCGGAGGGCCAGGGCCTCGACCCTCAGGGGATCGCCGGAGAAGGTAGGCAGTACCAGCGCCTCGGGGTGCTCCAGCACGTCGGCCAGGACGTGGTACACGGGATAGACGGGCCCGGGCTCGCCGCTCGCCATCACTCCGGCGGGGCCGGCGGTCTCGTAATAGGTGACGCTACGCACCCCGGCCTGGGTCAGGTACTTGAGGCTGCCCACGGTCCAGGCGGCGGTGAAGAGGGAAGTCTGGCGAGGGTCGGCGCCGGGCCGCGGCGGGGCATCGCCATCCTGGGTGGGCCTCGGGCGCGGGGTCAGCGTTATCGGAGAGACGGCGATGGGCGTGCCCGGGTACAGCCTCCGGGCGCAGCTCACCGTCCAGGCATGCATGGGCAGCGTCTCCACTAGGGAGGCATGGTCGAAGGCGTGAACCTGCGGGTTGAGCGAGTAGCAGGCCAGATGTGCCCAGGAGAGAGAGGGACGAGCCCGGTTGAGCTCGGTGAAGTAGCGATAGGTTCCCCCTCCCAGCTTGGCCTTCGGCAGGGCTCGGGACAGCCGGTCACGGATATCTTCCAGAGAGGTGCGAAGGTCGTCCTCGTCGTAGAGGAGGAGGTGATCCACCGGTGCGCTCAGGCTGGGGAGCACCTCAGCCAGCCCCGCCACTTGGTCCTCCGGCTCCGGCCCCGGGAAGATGGCCAGCTCGAGAGGGGCACCGGCGCTCTGAGCCAGTCCGGCCGCGTGCCAGAGATCCTCCTCCCACTCGCGACCCAGATCCAGTTCCCAGCGGAGGTAAGAGGGCCGAAGGAACTTCAAACGCGACCGCTGGGGCCCTCCGTGTGCCTCGGGATCCGGGGCGATCCCCAGTCCGACCCGAGGCAGGGGCCCGAGCGGCTCGGCGCCGACAGTGCAGGTGAGACGCGGGGGTGACGGGGTGCTGAAGTATCGCCGGGAGGGAGGCGACTCGCGCTCTAGGGTAGGTCCCTCCAGCGTCAGGGTCACCGACTGGGCCACCTGCACGCCAGCGGGGATGATCTTGGGGATGGGCTGGTCCAAGGGGGTCGAGTAGGTCTTGAAGGAGGCGTCCGTCCAGTTGCGCTGGTCTTCCATCTCGAACACATCCCCCTCGAAGGCGACGGAGGCGCGCAGATCTTGAGAGATGGGGTAAGTAAGGCGGCGGATGTCCTTGAACGGCTGGTGCGGGGCGATGTAGAGGGGGAAGTGACCTTCCTCGATGGAGCCGTCGGTGTGCTGCACCGTGCAGGGCAGCCCGGCGCACTCGTGGGCCGGGTGCAGGACGCAAATGCCGGTGCGATTGCTTAAGAACGAAGCCCGGGCGTGGCCCGCCATGCTGTAGGTGACTCGGCCGTTGTTGTCGCCAGAAACCTCGCCGGCCCAGGCGAAGGTGATGTCGTCCCGATGGTGCACCGCCAGGAAGCGAAGGGAGAACATGCTCTCTCCCTCTTCAACGTGCATACCGGTGACCGTGGGAAGGATGGTGCCCCAGTGGCGGTCGCGCACAGCCACGTACACCCGGCGCAGCACCTCGCGGTCGCCCAGCCGCAGATGACGGATGTCCCCGGAGGTGGGGTCGAAGTAGAGGGACAGCGGTCCTGCCCGGAACGGGCGCCAGGCGGCCGGGGCCTCAGGCTGGCCGAAGCGGAGTCGGTTCAGCTCACTCACTCTCACCCTCGCGACGGCGGTCGCCCAGGGGCGACCGGGAAGTGACCGGATGCTAGCACCAGCCCTGCCGGGCATCAACCGAAGGCGGTTGCCCCACGGAGGCCGAAGCTTGGGAGCGACGCGGAGTCAGGGAGCGGAGGGAAGCGCCCGGCCCCTCCCTGTCCGCGGCTGAGCACTCGTGGCATAATAGGCGCCATCCCAGCCTAGGCAGATGCCAGCCAGAAGATAGACGAGGAGGTAAGCTGTGCAACCCGAGATGGTCGCGGACACCCGCTGCGTGTGCGGTGAGAACCCACTTTGGCACCCCATGACGCGGAAGGTGTACTGGACGGACATACCCCGAGGCCACCTCTACTCGTATGATCCGGCGACGGGTGAGCACCAACGTATCTACGAGGGCGATGTCGTGGGCGGCTTCACCATCCAGCAGGATGGGTCTCTCCTCCTGTTCATGGCTCGCGGTACGGTGAAGCTGTGGCGAGGCGGCTTCTTCATCCCGGTGATTGAGGAGATCCCAGCGGAGCGTGAGAGCCGCTTCAACGATGTCATCGCCGACCCGGTCGGCCGGGTCTTCTGTGGCACCATGCCAACCGAGGCCGGGCCCGGTCGGCTCTACCTTCTGGACGTGGATGGGACCCTACGCCTGGTCCTCAAGGGGGTCGAGACATCGAATGGCCTGGGCTTCAGCCCGGACCGCAAGAGCCTCTACTACACCGACTCGGGTAAGCGCGAGATCTACCGGTTCACCTACCACCTCGGGTCGGGCGCCATCAGCCACCGCCAGCTCTTCGTTCGCGTGCCCGAGGGAGAGGGCGTGCCGGACGGAATGACGGTGGACGCAGAGGGGTACGTCTGGTCGGCGCGTTGGGACGGCGGCTGCCTAGTGCGGTACACGCCGGAGGGCGAGGAGGAACGCCGCATCGAGTTCCCGGCTAGGAAGGTATCGAGCGTCACCTTCGGGGGAGATGACTACAAGGACATGTACGTCACCACGGCGGGCGGCGAGGATCGAGAGACTGAGGGCCCAGGCGCCGGGGCCCTGTTCCGCTTGCGGCTAGGCATCCGGGGCGTCCCGGAGTTCCCCTCCCGGATAGGCTTCCTGTAGCAGGGCAACGGAACGCTGATCACGTTGATGGGACGCTGATCTACGCCGATCCTTTGATATTATCTCCTTCTGATCAGCGTGAATCAGCGTAGTATCGGCGTCTCATCAGCTTTCTGTTGCTCTCTTGACGGTCAGGTCTCCGGTGCGCCGGCGGCCAACCAGGCGCCTGTGGCCCGGAGCACGCTCGTCTTGTGAGTCAGGTTCTGGCGCCGCACTGGGACGACATCCACCAGCCGGAACCCGGTGGTGGTGAGCGTACGTTCCAGGCTGAGGCAGCAGTTGGGTGCCCCGCCGCCGCCACCGCCGGCCACGCAGATGCCGACTGCCAGCTTACCTTCGACGCCGGCCTTACCGTGGTCGTGGCGAGTGATACGACGTAGGCGGTCGGTGAAAGCGCGCATGGATTCGCTTAGGTCGCCGAAGTAGACGGGAGTGACGAAGACGGCCGCGTCCGCCGCCCGGATCCGGTCCACCACGGCGGCGAAATCATCCTCGATGACGCAGCTTCCCTCATCGCGGCATTGTCCCCAGCCACGCTCGTTGCACTGGCGACAGCGCTGGATATCCAGCAGAGGAAGGAAGGCGCGTTCCACCTCCCCGCCCCGTTCCGCCACGCCCGCGGCCAGAGCGTCGGCCGCCTGGGCCGTCTGTCCCTCAGGGTTGCGGCTTCCCAGTACGATGAAGACTTCCACAGCTGTCCCCCTTCGATTGGTATCGCGGAGTGGCCTAGGTCGCGTCGGTATCGTCACAACCTAGAACTCCTGGCGTGAAAGGCTGAGCCACCCCAGCGCCAGAGGAGCGGCGATGAGGACCAAGGCGGAGAGCAGCGCCGTCCAGGCCGGCTTGGACCCGCCCAATACCAGGCGGCTGCCCCAGTTGATCAGCTCGTGGGGCAGGTGGGTGCCGATGGCGGGCAGCGAGCCGGCCAGCGACAGCACCAGCATGGCGCCAAAGCCGGCCACCGCGGCTGTCACCTGCGACCGAGCCAGAGCGCTGAACCAGAGGGTCAGAGCTACGTAGACCAGGCAGACCAGGAGCAGAAGCAGGTTGAGGGCGATCCAGCCTCCCAGCGGCGGAGCGCGGAATAGAAGCACGGTGTAGTAGTAGGCACCTGCGCCTGCCAGGACCGTCGCAATGAGGAACGACGTGCCGATGGCGGCGAACTTGCCCATCAGGAAGGCCCCCCGGGACATGGGCTTCACCAGAATGAGGGCGGCGGTGCCCCGCTCTTTCTCCTGGCTCACGGCGCCCATGGCGAGCAAGATGGCCAGAAGCACACCAAACTGGAACAGGTTCTTCAGGTACTGGGCCACAGCGTCGCTCAGCGTGGGCGGGGGCAGCAATCGGGCGATTTGGTCGCCCTGAGGAAGCAGACGGAAGAACTCTGGTGTCATCTTAGCCAGGAGGGGCGAAGCCAGCCCGAAGAGGACGAACACCACTACCACGATGAGCAGCCGGCGAGACCGCCACTGTTCCAGCATCTCCTTACGTAGCGATACGGCGAACATAGCCTACTCCTGGTTCACCAGGCGGAGGAACACGTCCTCCAGCGAAGGGCGCACCATTTCATAGCGGACCAGGGGCAACCGAGCGGCCGCCAGCGAGGCCAGCAGGTCCACACTGGCCCGGGGGACGTCGTGCACCGCCACTCGAGCCCGGTGGCCGTCGAGCGTCACGGCATCCACCCAGTCCTCCTGCCGAGCCGTCTCCGCCCAGCCGGCCAGTGCCGGAGCGGCCTCGGGGACCGTCTCCAGCTCGAAGGCAGGCACGACGTAGCGGGAGAGGAGCTCCTCCCGTCCGGCTTCGGCCACCACTTTGCCCCGCGCGATGATGCCCACCGTATCGCAGACGCGCTCCACGTCGGCGAGGATGTGGGTGGACATAAACACGGTGGTGCTGCCGCGGAGGCGCTCGACTAGTTCCAGCACCTCCCTCCGGCCGGCAGGGTCGAGGGCGCTGGCGGGCTCATCCAGGAACAGCACCTGAGGCCGATTCACCAGGGCCTGGGCCACCCCCAGCCGCTGGCGCATGCCCCGGGAGAAGCCGGCCACCCGACGCCGGGCCACCTCGCTCAGGCCCACCAGGTCCAGCAGCTCGGCGGTGCGGCGGCGACGCTCGTCTCCGGGCAGGCGGAACACCTGTCCCACGTAGTCGAGGTACTCGGCGGGAGTCATCCAGCCGTAGAAGGTGGGCTCCTCCGGGAGGTAGCCGATCCGGTGGGCAATGTCGTCCCCCGTGCCGGTGAGCTCCACCCCCGCCACCCAGGCCCGTCCGCTGGTAGCACGAGCCAGCCCGGTCAGAATGCGGATGGTGGTGGTCTTCCCGGCGCCGTTGGGCCCCAGGAAGCCGTAGACGCTGCCCTCGGGCACCTTGAGCGTGAGCCCATCCAGGGCCTGAACCTGGCCGAATCGCTTGCGCAGGTCCTCGCAGCGGACGGCGTCCATGCTACTCCTCCCGACCAGCCAGGAAGTAGGCAATAGGACCGAAGATCTGGATGAAGACGACGATGAGGATCCAGACTCCTTTGGAAAGGTTCCGGGTGCGCTCCCGCCGCAGCAGATCGGCCAGGGCCACCACCATCAACGCCAGTTCCAGGACTATCAGCGGAATCAGGAAAGGAAGGAGCTCGACAAGCTGTTCCACAGTGGCCTCCTGCTGGCAGCGCAACCCGTAGCGCCTGCACGGACTGTTGTGGTAGGACTGCCCTCCTCTTTGGGGCGGGCCAGGGGCGCGCCGCGTGAACGGATCGGTCCCTGACTGCGGTCCGGGCCCATTCTGCCAGGAGCCGCAGGATCAGATGGGCGCGTCCCCCATGCCTTCGGGCGACAGCCACAGTCGACTGGGCCGCCAGTAGAGGGAGTCTCCGGATATGAAGCAGGGACACTCAGCCCCGGTATACTACACTGGTCTGGTCTGGCCGCAACCGGGGCGGTGGTGACCGGTCAGGGTCGGGGGGACGAGTCTGGAATTGTGCGCTGTGGCCCGAGATGGGCCATGGCTATGGTGAATGGGCAGACGATCGGAGGCTGCGACTCGAGAGAAGCTGCTGGGGCTTATCCGCCGGCAGCATACCGCTCATCGCCTGGCAGGAAGAGCAGATCCAGGTTCTGCAGGCCAGGCTGGCCGAGCTGGCGGGGCGGGGGTCGGGCACGGAGGCGCGAGAGTCTCTCAGGCCCAGCCGCCAGAAGCGGTAGGCACCCCGTCCTTGTCGGCGTCGGGCCCAGACCTCTGCGCGTGGTGGGCAGGTGCAGTCACCCCGCTCAGGTGCACGGGCGCGCCTCTCTCTAGTGGCTGAGCTGGCTCTGCAGCTAGAAGAAGCCAGGGGACCACGATGCACCGCAGGGAGGCGGGAGTGCATGGGAGTCGAACCCACCGGGGCAACCTCGTGGGGCGCCCCCGACGGTTTTGAAGACCGCGGAGCCCACCGGGGCCCATCCACTCCCCTGATGATCTCACTCTATGTGAGCCGCCCTTCCCAGTCAAGAAGCCCAAGAGCTGCGGATCGGGGGGACGAGTGGGTTCAGATGGCAGTCACATGGGGTAGTCCCGCGTAGGCGCCGCCAACACAGGCTTTCAGAGCCCGGTCTTCCGCCGTCTACGAGAGCAAGGCGATGTCCCTCAAGTCCCTCTTGACGAGTGGACGCCCCCCAGGCGCGGCTGCTACGTGAGGCAAGGCGCGCCTGGGCGCTCGCCCTCCTCCAGGGGAGTTCTAGCGGCAATGCTGTCGGGGGATGCGCTCGTAGTCTGAGCGCAGCGAAGGACCTGAGCAGCGGTGCTCGCCTCGGGACCGATCGCCCCGATCCTGAGGCGTTATAGGAAGCCAGCGGAGCCAGGTGCACTTTGCCCTCATGCTGGCGGTATGGCATACTGGCTCTTGTTGCGGGCCTGGGGCCCGCCCAACGCGGCTATCCTACAACGAAGGAGGTGATGCCAGTGGATGGTAGTACCAGAACTACGGCTCCTCGGCGTCACCTCCGAGTTCTTTCGTAAGTAGACGCCGAGGAGCCACGGTGGATGAGGGGGCGGTTCAACCGCCCCCTCATCTGTTTCCTCGAACCTTCAGGGGGCAATGGCGTCGTACAGGAGCTCCAGGCTAAGGTCGGGGCACACGGCCTCGGGGCAGCGGATGGTGTAGGCGGCAGCAGCCGTCCCCATGCGCACTGCCTCATCCACCGGCAGGTCGTGCAGTATGCCGAAGACCACGGTGGCCGTCAGCACGTCGCCCACGCCGATCCGGTCCACCACCTCGCAGCGGATGGCGGGCACCCTCCCGAACGTCTCGGAGGTAGCGTAGGCCGAGCCCTCCTCCGCCATGGTGACGATGGCCACCTTCACCCCGGCGGCCACGATGGCCTGGGCGGCGAGCACCGCGTCCGTCTCCGAGTTGATGCTGATCCCCGAGAGGACTTCCGCCTCGGCCACGTCGGGCGTCACCATATGGAACCGGTGCAGATGTCGCCGCAGGCGAGCCGCCAGCACGGCCGAAGTCGGGTCCAGGGCCAGGGGAAAGCGGTAGCGCTCCGATAGGCGGAATAGAGACTGGAGGGCGGCGTTGGAGAGGTTACCGTCCACCACCGCTATGCTCGCCTGGGCGAAGAGGGGGCGCAAGCTGGACAGGTAGCGGCCGTCAACCCGGCGCATCAGATCCATGTTGTCAATGGAGACCACTCGTTGGGCCGCCTCATCGAACACGGCCAGGTAGGCAGCCGATCTCTCGGCAGGGCATACCCGAACGTACCGCACGTCCACCCCGCCAGCTTCGGTGCGACGGAGGATGTCGCGTCCCCAGTCGTCGTCCCCCACAGCGCTGATGAGCGACACCGGCACGCCCAGCCGCCCCAAGGCTTCGGCGATGTTCCGGCCCACTCCCCCCACAGTCAACCGGATGACGCCTGGGTTAGAAGTGCCGGCGACCAGGGCGCCGCGGGCCTGCCCACGGATATCTATGCACGCAGCACCTACCACCACGGCTTTCTTCTCGCCCACAGCCGCATCGCTCATGTCTTCACCTTGTGGAGATAGTGAGTGGCAGACGGCTCCGAATAGCCGGCAGTCTACTCCTCCCAGCCTCTATCCGCCGTCCACCATCCGTCAGCCTGCTAGAAGGCTACCTTGTTGAGCAGGATGAGGAGCACGCAGCCGAATACGGCCACGTTGAGGAAGACCAGGAGCGAGATGAAGAACCAATGACGCTTCTCAAGATAGCGGAACATTCGGCGCACCTCACTCCAACTGGCTGCGGAGCTTCACGTCTCCCGCCAGCACCTCTCGCCGCGTGCCGTCATCCAGCCGCACGAAGAGACTGCCTTCCGGGGTGACGAAGTCCGCCGTTCCCGAGAACCGCTCGTTGCTCGATTCCACGGTCACCCGCCGGCCCAGGGTACACAGGCGCGACTGCCACTCCTCCACTGGGGAGGCGCCGTCCACCAGCTGGGCATAGCGGCGGCTCAACGCCCGCAGAAGCGCTAGCAAAAGTTCCCCCCGGTCCACCTCCTCACCGGTAGCCTCGCGGAGGCTGGTAGCTACCGATTGGAGCTCCGGGTAGGAGCTGAAGTCCACGTTGACGTTGAGCCCCAGGCCGACCACGGCCCAGCGCAGGCGGTGTCCCCAGGCTTCGGTCTCGGCCAGTATACCACCGAGCTTGCGATCCCCCAGCATTACGTCGTTCGGCCACTTGAGCGCACACCGGAGGCCCAGAGTCACTTCGATGCTCTCCAGCGCGGCCAACCCCACCAGCATGGTGAGCTGGGCCGTCTCGCTCATGGGCAGAGGGTGCCGGAACAATACCGACAGGAGCAGCGAGCTTTCGGCGGGGGCCAGCCACGGCCGACCCAGGCGCCCCCGCCCGTGCGTCTGCTCGTCAGCCAGGACCACTAGCCCTTCCGGGGCCCCTTTCAGCGCCAGCTGACGCACGTCGTCATTGGTGCTTGCGGTCGCCCGACGATAGATGAGGTTGCCACCTACCTTGAGGCCCTTTGCCCTCTCGGCGACTTGCTGCAGCCAGGGCGGATACTGCCACCAATCCTGGGACGACGGCGAATCCTGCGGCATACAGGCAAAGCTACGGGCTCCGCGTCCACCTGTCAAGTGGACCGAGGTACTGCAACGGGCGTCCACGGCCTTAGGCGCCTGGCTCGGAGCCGGCCGGGGTCGGCTCCGCGTTGAGGGCAGCGCCTGCCAGCCTACGCCGGAACAGGCTCAGGACCAAGCCCATGTCCGCCGCTCGCGTGGCTCCCAGGGGCAGAAGAGCTGCGGCATAAACGGCCGCACCCGCTGGGATGAGGGCGGGCCAGGGAGCCCCCCATCTTCGCAGTAATTGCAGGGCCAAGCCCATCACCAGGGTCGCCACCGCCGGCCGCCAGACGAGGTCCAGCCACGGTAGGGGATCGAGGTGGCGATAGACGCGGCGCATGAAGGGGATGAGCAGGGCCAGCTCGGAGAGGACGGTGACGGCGGCTGCCGCCCGGTAGCCGAACAGGGGGATGGTCGCCAGGTTGGCCAGCAGGTTGAAGCTCACCCCGATGACGAAGGCGCGAGTGAGGTAGCGTTGCTCGTCCAGGGCGATGAGCACGTACTGGGTGACGCTGTTAACGAAGCCCAGAGGCATGTACCAGATGAGAATCTGGAGCGCCAGGACGGAATGGGGCAGATACTGCGGGCCGGCCAGTATGAGGATAAGCTCCCGGGCGATGAAGGTGGTGCCCAGGGCCAGGGGGATGCTCACCAGGAAGAGCAGCCGCAGGGAGAGCCGGTAGGCACGCTGAAGCGACTCCCGCGCCGACCGGGCGTAGCGCGACATGACCGGGAACAGGGCCATGGTGAAGTACCCCGGGATGATGTCCAGCCCGCGAATGTATCGGTAGGCGGCGCCATAGTAGCCGACCTCGACGCTTCCCCGCATAGGCTGGAGGAGCAGAACGTCCACCTGGAAGAACACCGTCGCCAGCAGGTGGTTGATCATCAGGGGAAAGGACTCGCGGGCCATGCCCGACGCAAAGCCTCGCTCGAGGGAGACCGTGGGCCGGAAGTAGTCCCGCGTCAGCAGGTAGCCGAGCACTAGCACGGTGAAGAGGTTGCTGGCAATGGAAGCGAAGGCCAGCCCCACGAAGCCGCCCCCGGCTAGCAGAATGATGGCTCCTAGCGTCACCTTGACGAGAGTGGTGCCGGTGCTGACGAAGGCGGGGTGCTCCATGCGCTCGTGGGCGTAGAACACGGCGCTGAGGGCGTCGGCCACGTTGCCCAGGAACACGGCTACGCTGAACACGGCCACCGCCGCTACCACTTCCGGGGTGAGCCCGGTCCAGAGGACGTAGGCGGCGAGCAGAAGCGCCATGAGCGGCAGCGAGCCTAGCCAGAGCAGGAGTCGCACCCCCAGCGCGTTGCCCAGGAAGCGACGGCCCTGCTCCGGCTCCCGCGCCACTTCTCGGGTGATCAGGGTGCCCAGCCCGAAGCGGACCAGGATTTCGAAGTAGCCGATGAAAGTGACGGCGAACTGGTAGTCGCCTGCCCCCGCTGGCCCCAGCAGGCGCAGCATCAGCATGGCGAAGGCCATGTCTATGAGCTTGTTGAGCAGGGAGAGCGACATGGGGGTGAGGCTGTTCTTGGCTACCCGGCGGACTGTCTGCTCCTCGCCTTCGCGCCGGTAGTAACGCCCCCAAAGCCAGGCTAGGGCCAGGAGCAGAAGCGCTACGGCGGCGATGAAGCTCAGGTAGAGCCCCACCTGGAAGGAACGGGGCATGTAGCGAAAGCGGATCTCCCAGTCCCCAGCGGCCAGCTCCACTGCTCGGAAAGCACCGTACGCCCGCTCGATGGGGCGCTGCTCCTCGGGCTCTTCGCTGCCGAAGGGCCGCACGTAGGCGCGCCAGCCCTCGAAGTGGGCGTCGGTCAGGACCACCCAGGCGGGCCGAGGCAACGACGCCCGCAGCAGAACCTCGGTGGCCTCCCGCTGCAGGATGCTCACAGGCAGGAGCTCGCCCTCGGCCTCTCCTAGCTCTGCGTCCGGCCCCTCTAGCAGCACCTCGGCCCGAGGGTCGGCCTGAGCCAGCGCCTGGTGCAACTGATCGCCGGGCACCCGTCGGGCGCGGGTCAGGGCGAAGGCGCGGGGGAGGTGGTCCAAGTTGCGGTAGACCAGCAGCTCGCCCCGGTAGGCGAGCTCGTAGCCCGGCCGATCAATGGGCTGGGAGCTGAGCACATAGCGGACGTTGAGAAGGTCGAGGAGGGGCGAGTCCAGCGACTCGGGCTCGGACAGCGGAGCGATGCGGTTGTAGAGCAGCTCGTCCTGGACCTCCACCAGCCCCATGAACTCGACGTACTGCCGGGGGATGATGGAGTCGTAGCCGCGTATGTCTTCCAGGCCGTAGAGCATGGCTCCATTGGCGTTGAGCGGCTTCTCTCCGGGCCCGATGAAGGTAGTGAGCCGCCAGGGCTCCGTGTCCTCCTGGAGGAAGCGGATCACCGGTGGCGTGACTTGTAGCAGCTGCGGATCGGCCCTGGGGTAGAACCCATGGCCAATGGCGAACAGGTCGGCGACAAGAACAGCCCCGGCGGCGGCAGGCCACAGCCGCCGGCTGTGCCAGGTCCAGCCGCGGATGGCGGCCAGAAGGGCCGTTCCGCCGCCGAGAAGGCTCAAGGCCAGGATCAGGCCGTTGCGGTACTGATAGGAGACCAGCATGCGGCCGTCGGCGAAGGCTCGCCGGGTGAGCTCGGACGAAGCTAGCAGCCGATCCGCCAGGCTCACGAAGGGGCCGGGCAACACCAGGACGAGCAGCAGCAGACCTAACCCGGCCAGGCCACCGCCGACCGCTAGGAGCCCGATGATGCGCCCCGCCCTGCGGCCCGCGCGCTCGCCTGGGTCGGCGACGACCGTCAGCCCTAGGCCGGCCAGGGCTGCCAGGCTAAAGGTGTAGGGGAAAACCCAGCGGAAGGGGGAGTGAAGTTGGTCCACACCCGGAAGCAGGAACAGGAGCCGGTAGAGGGGGGTGCCGAAGACGAGCAGCAGGGATGCTCCCGCCAGGAGGGCGAAGAAGAGGGCTTGCCTGCGAGTGCGGGGGGCGACGATGGCCGGAAGGGCCAGCAGGAGAGGCAGGATGCCCACGTAGGATCCGGCCTCTACGTAGTTCTTCCACGATGGTAGCCCTTTGCCCCAGGCCACCTCGGTCATGGGCTCGCCCAGGGCGTTGTGGGTGATGGGGGTGATGCGCAGGCTCATTACGTCCAGGTACGAATGAATGCTGGGATTGCCGTACAGGTCGGGGACGACGAAGGTGGCCGCCTGGCGCAGGGGATAGGCCCAGCCGATCACGTCCTCGTAGGTGACCTGGTAACCGCTGGCGCCGGAGCGGAAGTTCGTCTGCACCAGTTCGTACAGGGGGAGCAGCTGGACCGCCCCCAGCGTCAGCCCGAGCGCCGGCACCGCAGCGGCCAGCAAGGCGGGCCGCCAGGGCAGGGAGCGTCGCCGCCTCCATTCCTGAGCCAAGCGCCAGGCCGTGTACAGACCCATCACCAGGAGGACGTAGTAGGTGATCTCGACGTGCCCGGCCAGGACCTGCAGGCCGAGGAAGGTGGCGCCGGCTACCAGCCAGGGCACTCCTGCCCGAAGCCCGGCGCCGAGCTCGGTGCCGCGCCGCACCAGCATCTCTAGGGCGAGGAGGCACCAGGGGAGCCAGGCTGCGGCTGCGATCATCATGGTGAAGGCGACACTGACCACCATGAAGGAACTGAAGGCGTAGGCCGCGCCGGCCACGAAGGCCCCCCCGGGCCGGACACCTATAGCCCGGGTGAACAGGTACATCCCCACGGCCGCCAGGCTCAGCTGCAGGGCGGAGAAGACGCCGTACACCTGGGGCAGGGGAAAGACATAGAACAGCAGGCTGAAGGGATAGAGCGCCGAGTGCTGCCCGGCGGCCAGGAAAGGCACACCGGTGAAGATGAGGGGATTCCACAGGGGTAGCTCGCCCTGGTCCAGGCAGCGGCGCAGGAAGAGCTTCCAGACGTAGTTCTCCAAGACGAGGTCGCTGAGGAGCTCGTTGTGAGGCACCAGGGAGGCGCCCGCCGGGGCGGCACTGCGCCAAGGCTCCCAGGCCAGCAGGTTATCGGCAGGGACGAGCGTCCGGCCTCCGAAGACCACCGGCCAGAAGAAGAGGAAGGGCAGGAGGGCCAGCACGGCTATGGCGAAGACGTCGGAACGACGGTTCACGGCCTTATCCGGGGGCCTCTTCTGGGGCTGTTCGGGTGACCGGGACGAGGTGTCGGTAGTGCCACCTGATCTGCCACACTCGCCAGGCGGCCTCCAGCTTCACCGGCACGGTCATCTTGGACCGACCAATGCGCCGGTCTTCGAAATGGATGGGTACCTCCAGTACCCGGAACCCCAGGCGCTGGCACAGGTAGGCCATCTCCACCTGGAAGATGTACCCGCTAGATCCCACGGCGGCAAGGTCTATGGCTTCCAGGACCTGACGCCGGAAGCACTTGAACCCCGCCGTAGCGTCGCGCACCTTGAGCCCCAGGATGAGCCGGCTGTAGCACCGGTTGGCCCACCAGGACAGCAGGTAGCGCCAGAAGCTCCACCGTTCGTCAGTACTGCCGCCGCAGACGTAGCGCGATCCCACCACTACGTCGTAGCGGCCGGCTTCCTCCAGTAGGCGGGGCACGTACGCCGGCGAATGGGAGAAGTCGGCGTCCATCTGGATGACGTAGTCGGCTCCGGCGTTAAGGGCGTGCCGGAAGCCAGCCACGTAGGCGGTGCCCAGGCCCAGCTTGCCCGCTCGGTGCATGACCTCCACCCGCCCAGGGTGCGCTTGGGCCAGGGAATCGGCGATGGCTCCCGTCCCGTCGGGCGAGGCATCGTCCACCACCAGCACCTTCAGGCCAGCTAGACCCAGCGAGAGAAGTTGCTCCACCAGAGCAGCCAGATTCTCGGCTTCGTTGTAGGTCGGGACGACAACATAGACGGTCAGGGGATCAACCTCGCGCGGAGTGCTGGGGCGATTATAGCCTAGACGCAGGGGATAGGGAATAGGGAGTAGGGGATAGGTTACAGGGGATAGGGGCTAAAGGCTAGGCCATAGGGGATAGGGGGATGGACCGGCGCCGACTCTCCCCCTGTAACCTGTTCCCTATAACCTATTCCCTACGACCTATAACCTACTCCCAGGGCTTGAGCAGGATCTTGGCGTGCTCAGGAGAGGCCGAAAGCTCGAAGACTTCCTGTATCTGGCTCATGGGAAGCACGTGGCTGACCAGCAGGTCCAGGAGGGGCGAACGGCGGATCACCTGGATGATGTCGGCGAAGTGCTTCAGGTTGTAGTGCCAGGAGCCATAGAGGGTAAGGCCCTGGCGCAGCAAGTCAGGGCTGGCCCGGAGGTGTAGCTCCTCGCTGCATTCACCCACGAAGGCGACTCGCCCCTTCCGCTTGGTGGCCTCGAGACATAGCCTCTGGGCGGCCACGGTGCCGGAGCAGTCAAGAGAGCAGTCTACCCCCCGGCCATCGGTGAGGTGCCGCACCTGGTGGAGCGTATCGGGATCGGCTGGGTCGAGAACTGCCTCGACGCCCATGGTCCGGGCGCGCTCGGCCCTCCAGAGATGAGATTCCACCGCGATGACGCGCGCTCCGCGAAAGAGGGCGTTGACCACCGCGCCCAGACCGACGGGGCCCAACCCGGTGATGAGGATGGTGTCGAACGCTGTCAGCTGCAGGAGTGCCATGGCGCCGAAGGAGGGCCCCAAGGCGCAGCAGGCGAGCGATGCCTGCTCGTATGACAGGTCATCGGGGATGGGAAGCAGCAGCCAATCCTGCTTGAGGAGGTACTGGGCCATGGTGGCGCTGCCCTCTCGACTTCCGTGCGTCTGCTCGAAGTCAGGGGCGTCTTGACAGTGTATGTAGTCTCCGGAGAGGCAGAGGTAGCAGCGGCCGCAGCCTGCGAGGGGCATGGCTACCACCCTATCCCCCACCTTGACCCGGCCGGGCTGGGCCACCTCGACCACCTCGCCGGCGGCCTCGTGCCCCAGGTATTCGTGTCGGCCTCCGGCGAGGAAGGCCTTGTACTCGGTACACATCGGGGCGACGTGTACCTTAACCAGGGCCCACTCCCCCCGCGGGCGTGGGTCGGGCGCCTCTACCAAGGACGCCTGTCGCTCTCCGGTAATGATGGCCTTCTTCATGCCTGTCCTCCCCCAGGGAAATGCGAGCGGCACCGGAGCAATGTACACCCTGCAGACAGCGGCTTCCAGCGGTCCGCCCGGTCGGAGTGGCGGCGGGTGAGAGCTGCTTACGCAATCATTGGCTAGAACTGGCACGGCGGCGTCAGGCGGGGCTGGGCGGAGCTTGGGAGGGCCGGACAGAGGCTGCCTCGCCCGTGACGCCTATGGGCATCAGCATGCTCGCGGCGGCGCGACCCGAGGCACCGCCGGTCGGGTTGACATGAGGGCAGGTGGGCAGTAGAAGGAAGCTGGTCGTGAGCGTCGCGCCGGGACGCCCAGGGCTTCCGGCCGGCTGTTGACCCGGTCGGATCGAGGGACTGGCTCGGTGCACTTGCGGGGCGCGACGGCGTGCCCCCCGCGGGGGGTCTGTCTGGGTTAGCGAGGAGTTGGCGATGCGTAAGGCAATGTTGTGGGTGGGGGGTTTGCTCCTGTTGCTCGTGCCGGCCATGGCGGCCTGGCTGGCGGGCCCCCTAGTGCCTCGGACCGCGCCTCTGTGGGTTTGGGCCCAGGAGCGGCCGACTCCGCTCTTCATCCTCCCTTCATCGGAGGAAGCCGATCTGGCCCGGCGGGGATTCGAGCGGGCCCATCGCCTGGGGTGCCTTAGCTGCCATTCCACCACCGGGCAGAGAATCCTCGGTCCCAGCTTTCTGGGCTTCTTCGGCAGCGTCGTGGTCCTCCAAGACGGCAGCGTGGCCTGGGTGGACGAGGAGTACCTGCGGGAGACGATCTTGGACCCGGGCACGCACGCAGTGGTGGGATTCCCCGGAGACATCATGCCGGATTACTCGGCGGTCATTGACGAGGAGGGTCTCACCGCGATGATTGCCTTCCTGCGCAGCATCGGGGCGGCCAGGTATGAGCTCCCGGCCCTCACCCCTCCTATCCCCTCGCCCACCTTCCCCCCGGGCCAGGCTGCCGGCCCGGGCGTGGCTCAGCCTACTCCGGGATTCTCTCCCGGCGGCCGCGCGGGCTACCTCAACCTGCTGCGCTACGACTGCCTCAGGTGTCACAGCTTGGATGGGGCGGACTCCCTGGGGCCCACTTTCGTGGACCTGTATGGCCGAAGGCGCTCTCTCGAGGATGGCAGGACGGTGCGAGTCCTTGGCAGCTACCTCAGGACAGCCATTCTGGATCACGATGCCCAGATAGCGGAGGGCTATCCTGCCGGGCTGGTGCCTTCTTACGAGGGCGTGTTGAACGAGGCCCAGGTCAGTGCCATCATTACCTTCCTGCGGGAGTTCGCCGAAGGGGCAGCAATCGAGACCCTGCCCATGCTGGCGCCGCCGTTCCGGGCGGTCACGCCACCGGCAACCCCAGCGACTCGGTGATGTCCGGCTCTTCTCCAGCTGTCACCCGAGGCGCGGGTGGCGTCCGTGCCCAGGATGGCTATTCCGGACCGGTCGGGATGAGCGAGTTGGCGGCGTGGTCTCAGGAGGCGCGGCGCGGGCCAACTGGCCTTGGCCGGGCCGCAGCACGGCCCGGCCAAGGCTCTCGTGCTCCCACCTTGCCGGTCTCAAGCGCTAACGGCGGAGGGCTCGATCAGTACTCTATGCCCATCTGGGCCTGGAGGCCTCGGTCGTAGGGGTGCTTGAGGCCGCGCATTTCAGTGACTAGATCGGCGAACCGGATGAGTGGCTCGGGGGCGCCCCTGCCCGTGATTATCAGGCTGGTGAACGGGGGACGATGGCGCGAGATCCAGGCGAGGACTTGGTCCAGGTCGAGCCAGCCGCAGGTGAAGGCGTAGGTCATCTCATCCAGGATCACTAGGTCGTAGGCTCCGGAGGCGATTCGCCGCTGAGCCAGCTCCCAGGCCTGACGCGCCTTGGCGGCCGCCAGTTCGCAGTCCTGAGTCTGCCAGGTGAAGCCGGCGCCCATGGTGTGCCACTCGATGCCCAGCCGGCGGGCGGCGCGGACCTCGCCCCAATCGCCGCCGTCGCCCTTGACGAACTGGATGACGCAAGTGCGCCAGTCCCAGCCCCAGGCACGGAACAGGGCTCCGAGAGCCGCCGTCGTCTTCCCCTTGCCGCAGCCGGTGAATACCATGACAAGCCCCGTCCTCTCGGCGGCCTCACCGGAATCGGTGTCCCTTTGTGCTGCCACGATGCCTCCCAGGGTGCGGCTGCCGCTGGGCCGCCGACGAGGGCGCCAAGGGGGAGAAAGCGAACCCCTTGTCGCCGCGACAAGGGGATGCGAGAGGGTCGGGAGTGTAGGTACCGACCCTAGGCGGCGAGCGCGCCTGCGCTCGCGCTCGCACTCTCCTTTCGCGGGTTCGTGCGGAGCCCGATAGAGGCGGGCGACCTGGCTTGGCCGAGGGTAGGCTCGACCTTACAGTTGCGCGACAGCGCCGGACTTGCACCGGCTTCGCCATTATGCCCTGGCATCCGGGCCGGGGGCACCTCTACGGCAGGCCTATGCAGTTGACGGGAATCTTAGGTTGGGGAGCCTGAACGGTCAATTCGGCATGCTCCTTCGGTAGCCAGGCGGTGACGGGTTCGAGCAAGTGGCGTGCCGGCAAGTGTAGGCATTCTCCTGCATGGCTCATAGACAATTCTTATACTAGTTGAGACAGGAAGGTGTTGACATGCGGTACCGGTGCCGCTATACAGACAGCATGTCAATTATGGTGAGTGGCTACGCCGGATGAACAACGCCTACCTCTTGAGAGCGGCAATCGGCTCCAAGATGATTTCATCTGGAGTAGGCTGAACCTGCCCGGTTCCCGGAGCTGCCACGTACACAGTATCCCCTGGCAGCCCAGTCGGTGCCACTCCCCTGACCGCTAACACGCTCTGCACGGCGCCAGCAGACAGGTGCGCCTTCCTGGCTGTGTGTCTGAGTGTCGTGGCCGCATCGCATCCCGCGGTATGGACGTTATGCTCCTTCGCCTGTCCCACGGGAGAGTTGGAGTTTTGGAGAGGAATGAATGGAGACCGTGGTTATTGCTGCAGTTGTTGGCTTTCTGGCCCAAATGGTTGACGGCGCGCTGGGCATGGCGTACGGAGTCACCTGTACCACCTTCTTGCTGGCTATGGGAGTGCCGCCGGCGGCGGCCAGCGCCAGCGTTCATACCGCTGAGGTCTTCACCACGGCCGTCTCCGGGGTTTCCCACTGGCGACTCGGCAACGTGGATCGGGCGCTGTTCTGGCGCCTGCTGGCGCCAGGGGTGCTGGGAGGTGTGATAGGGGCGTACATACTGGTCTCGGTGCCGACCGATGTCATCCGCCCTGTGGTGGCCGTCTACTTGGCGGCCATGGGGTTGCTCATCCTGGTGAAGGCACTGCGGCGCTACCAGCCCAGGCCGAATCTCGGCGCGGGAGTGGTGCCGCTGGGTCTTCTGGGCGGCCTCTGTGATGCCATCGGTGGAGGGGGCTGGGGCCCCATCGTCACCTCGACCCTAGTGGCCCGGGGTGGCTCGCCGCGAAAGACCATCGGCTCGGTGAACTCGAGCGAGTTCTTCGTCACCTTGGCTCAGTCGGTGACCTTTCTTCTGGCCATCGGCTTGACGGGATGGCAGGTGACGCTTGGTCTGCTGCTGGGTGGGGTGGTGGCGGCGCCCTTGGCGGCGCTCGCCTGCAGCCGCGTCCCTGCCCGGGCGCTGATGGCCGCTGTTGGCGTGGTGATTCTCGTCCTGAGCCTGCGCACCATCGGCACCACCCCCGTGGTGGCAGCCCTACTTGCCGGAACCTAGACTACCCTAGCCTGGCGCTAGCTAACGAGGGCAACCTCGGAGACGGGCGAACAGGACTTGAGACAGAGGTAAGGTCAAAGTGGAGACAACAGACAGACAATCCGTACTCATCTCCCCCTATGGGGGCAAGCTAGTGGATCTCACCGTGGCCCCGGAGGAACGGGAGGAGCTGAAGGCCTACGCTGGCCGCCTGCCCTCGCTGCAACTCTCGGACCGCGCCGCCTGCGATCTCGAGCTTCTGGCTGTCGGTGCCTTCTCGCCCCTGGACCGGTTCATGAGCCGGGAGGACTACCAGCGGGTGCTTGATGAGATGCGGCTCACCAGCGGACACGTGTTCGGTGTGCCGATCACGCTCCCCGTCGGGCCGGACGACAACCTTCGGCTGGACGAGGACGTGGCCCTGCGCAACGCCAAGAACGAGCTGCTCGGGGTGCTGACGGTAGAGGAGATATATCCCTGGGACCGGGAGGAGGAGGCGCAGAAGGTCTTCGGCACCACCGACCTTCGCCATCCCCTGGTGGCGGAGATGCACCGCTGGGGATCGCTCAACGTCTCCGGGCGGTTGCGCATCATCGCCCTGCCCCGGCACTACGACTTCTGTGACCTCCGGTTGACGCCCCAGCAGACCCGAGCCCGGCTGGAAGCCATGGGCCGCCCCAACGTGGTAGCCTTCCAGACCCGCAATCCCTTGCATCGGGTGCACGAGGAGCTCACCAAGCGGGCGGCGGCCGAGGTAGACGGAGTCCTGCTGCTGCACCCCGTGGTAGGGCTCACCAAGCCCGGCGACGTGGACCACTTCACCCGGGTGCGCGCCTGTAAGGCCTTGGTGCAGCGCTACTACGACCCCGATCGCATTCTCCTGGCGCTGCTTCCCCTGGCCATGAGGCTGGCTGGACCGCGCGAGGCTCTGTGGCACGCCCTCATCCGCCGCAACTATGGGGCCAACCACCTTATCGTGGGCCGCGACCACGCCGGCCCGGGCGTTGACTCTCAGGGCCGCCCGTTCTACGGCCCCTACGACGCCCAGGAGTTGCTCAGCCAGTACAGCGATGAGCTGGGAGTGCGCATGGTGCCCTTCCGGGAGCTGGTGTACCTGGTGGAGGAGGGGCGCTACGAGGAGGTCTCTCGGGTGCCCGTGACAGCCAGAACTGCCTCCATCTCGGGCACGCAGGTGCGGGACGAGTACCTCAACAACGGCCGCGCTCTGCCTGACTGGTTCACCCGGCCCGAGGTGGCCGAGATCCTCTCCGAGTCCTACCCGCCCCGGCACCGTCAGGGGGTGTGCGTCTGGTTCACCGGCCTGAGCGGCTCGGGCAAGTCCACCACCGCTGAGGTGCTCACCACCCTGCTGCTGGAGCACGGACGACAGGCCACCGTCCTGGATGGGGACGTGGTGCGCACCCATTTGTCCAAGGGGCTGGGTTTCAGCAAGGAGGACCGCGACACCAACATCCGTCGCATCGGCTTCGTGGCCTCTGAGATCGTGCGCCACGGCGGCGTGGTCATCTGCGCCGCGGTGAGCCCGTACCGGGCCACCCGCAACGACGTGCGCAACATGGTCGGTGCCGACCGGTTCGTCGAGGTGTTCGTGGACACGCCCCTGGAGGTGTGTGAGGCAAGAGACTCCAAGGGGATGTATGCCGCTGCCCGGCGAGGGGAGATCAAAGGCTTCACCGGCATAGACGACCCCTACGAGCCCCCCGAAAACCCGGAGATTCGCCTGGATACCGTCAGCCACACAGCTGAGGAGAATGCCTTACTGATCCTGGACTACCTGAAGCGCGCCGGCCTAGTGCGGGCGCCGGAGAGCATCCTCGGCAGAGCATCCGAGGCCGTGGCCGAATCGGCCGGAGGAGAGTGAGATGGCCGGCCGCGAACGACGGGTGCTGGTGATCGGCCTCGACTGTGCCGATCCCGGCCTGGTTTTCGGTGCCTGGCGGGAGGATCTGCCCAACCTTCGCCGCCTGATGGAGTCGGGAGCTTACGGTCCCCTGGAGACGTGCCACCCGCCCATAACCGTACCCGCCTGGAGCTCGATGATGTCCAGCCGGGATCCCGGGCAGCTGGGCTTCTACGGGTTCCGCAACCGGGCCGACTACTCCTACGACGGCATGCGTATCGCCAACTCCACCGCCGTGAAGGCGCCCCGAGTGTGGGACCTGGCGGAGCGGGCGGGCCTGCGCTCGGTGCTCGTGGGAGTGCCTCAGACCTATCCCCTTCCTTCGGTGACAGGCTGGGCCATCAGCGACTTCCTGACCCCGCCGGGGGCCAGTGATTGGGCCCGGCCGGCCGAACTTGCCGATGAAGTGGGTGAGCTGCTCCAGGGGGAGCCCTACGAGTTCGACGTGCGCGACTTCCGCACGGAAGACAAGGATGGGCTGCTGGAGTCCATCTACCGGATGACGGACAAGCGGTGGCGGGTGATACGGCACCTGGCCAGCAGCAAGCCCTGGGACTTCTTCATGCTGGTGGAGATGGGCATTGACCGCATCCACCACGGGTTCTGGAGCTTCATGGACCACCGCGACCCGCGCTTCCAGCCGGGCCACCGGTTCCAGCACGCTATCCGGGACTACTACGTGTACGTGGATCGCCGGATCGGCGAGTTGCTGGAGTTGGTGGGCGATGACGCCTGGGTGATGGTGGTCTCGGATCACGGAGCCCAGCGGATGGAGGGCGGCTTCGCTGTCAACGAGTGGTTGATACGGGAGGGCTACTTGGCGCTGGCCGACCGGCCGGAGGGCGCCGTCGAGCTCAAGCAGTGCCGGATAGACTGGCCTCGCACCCGCGCCTGGGGGAGCGGTGGCTACTACGCCCGCGTGTTCATGAACGTTGCCGGCAGAGAGCCCGAAGGGATCATCCCGGCCGATCGGTACGAAGAGGAGCGCGACCGGCTCAAAGCTGCCCTGGAGCACACTGCGGGGCCGGACGGGCGCCCTCTGGGCACTGTAGCCCTCAAGCCAGAGGAAGTGTACCGGGAGGTGAACGGCATTGCCCCCGACCTGATCGTCTACTTCGGCGGGCTGGCGTGGCGCTCCGTGGGCAGCATCGGTCACGGGGACGTGTACACGGTCGAAAACGACACCGGGCCGGACGACGCCAACCACTCGCGCTTCGGCCTCTGCATCATGCGCGACCCGGAAGCGTCGCTCGGGGGCCGCGAGATGGCCGGCCTACACATCGAGCACGTGGCGCCCACCCTGCTGACGTGGTTGGGCCTGGAGGTGCCTGCCGATATGGTGGGCGCCCCCGTCATCCAGCCTCGTGCCGCCGAGGCACCTGAGGGCGACCCTGGCCCGGGAACGTGCCCATCTGAGTCGGAGGGGCGCGACGGCTCAGGGTACACCGAGGAAGAGGAACGCCAGATATCCGATCATCTGGCGGACCTGGGGTATCTGTGATGAGCCTGCTGCAGCGCCTACGACGCCCCCGGGCCAGGCGCCGGGTCTGCTGTATCGGCCTGGACGGGACGCCCCACGGGCTGCTGCTCCGGCTGTTGGCCCAGGGCGCCATGCCCAACTTCGCCCGGTTGGCCCGAGAGGGCAACCTAATGCGCATGCGCAGCGTCCACCCCTGGGTCTCGTCCGTAGCCTGGACTACCTTGCAGACGGGGGTCAACCCGGGCAAGCATGGCGTCTTCGGGTTTGTGGATCGCCATCCGGACACCCTGAAGCCTTTCATTCCCCTCTCCGACAAGGTGAAATGGCCCTCGCTCTGGGACGTGGTCGGGCAGGCGGGCAGGCAGGTGGTGGTGCTGAACGTGCCAGTGACCTATCCCGTACGTCCGGTGAACGGGGTCCTGGTGGCCGGCTTCCTGGCCCCCACCCTCAACGAGCGGGCGGTCTACCCTACTGGCCTCCTGCCCCGGCTGGGGGAGATGGGCTACCGCATAGATAGCGACGCCAAGACGGCTAGGGCGGGCCGCCGCCAGGCTCTCGAGGACCTGGAGGACGCGCTGGAGAAGCGGACGCAGGCCTTCCTGTACCTGATGGACAGCCAGCCCTGGGACCTGTTCCTGGGCGTGCTGATGGAGACGGATCGGCTGCATCACTTCTTCTTCGACGAGGTGAGCGAAGACGGGCCGGTGCAGTCGCCGGCTTTCCTGAGCATCTACGGTAGAGCGGATCGGTTTCTGGGCCAGGTGCTGGAGCGGCTGGGCGACGATGACGTCCTGGTGGTCCTCTCCGACCACGGCGCCTGCGCCATCCGCCAGGAGGTCTACTACAACCACTGGCTGGCCGGCTCCGGCTACCTACGCTACGCCCAGACCCCTGCGCGCAGCATTGCCGACCTGGACCCACAGTCGGTGGCTTACGGGATGGACCCGGCCCGCATCTTCGTCAACCTCAAGGGGAGGGAGCGGGACGGCAGGGTGTCGCCCGGCGAGGACTACGAGCGGGCCCGGACGGAGCTGATCGAGGCCGCCGAGGCCCTGGAGATCGGCGACGGCGATGGGCCGGTGCGTCCGGTGGTGCGGGCCTATCGGCGGGAGGAGATCTACTCGGGCCCCTACGTAGAGCAGGCCGCCGACATCATACTGGCTCCCAGAGAGGGCTACGACCCCAAGGGAGCCTTCTACCGCGAGTCGCTGACCGGACGCGATGGGGCTCTGGTGGGAATGCACAGCTACGACGACGCGTTCGTCTACCTGAGCGCCGGCGGGGCGAGGCGCGAGAGTGCCGATCTGGTGGACGTGACGCCTACCGTCCTAGAGCTGATGGACGTCCCCGCTCCGGCGGGCCTGGACGGCACGCCGTTGGTGTAATCGGCAACGCGGTGGCGTCGTGCCGATGCGACTGGTCCGCCGTGCGCTGGTGGAGGAGAGGTTATGTTCAGCGTCATAAGTCCCCTGCTCAGGGGCGCTCGGGTGCTGCTGTTGGCCGTTGCGGTCATTCTGCTCCCTGTTGCAGATCTCCGCCCGGTACAGGCCGCCGATCTGGGCTCGGCCTACGTCACCCCCGAGTACATGTTGGCCCAGACCTGGGGCAGCATCACCCTGGTGTATACGGTAGGGGAGGCGGGGCTGGCCCAGGGCGGGTCGCTGCGGGTGCAGTTTCCCAAGAGCTACCACAAGTCTGCCCTCTATCCCCAGCTGTGGGACCCCTCGGGGCCCTACTACGTGAGCGCCACTGCATCCAATCCTGATGCCCTCCTTAGCCTGGTGGTGACGCGCGAGGACATAGTGCCCCAGGACGTAGACTTCCAGGACTTCACCACAACCATCACGGTGGAGGGGGCTTCTCTACAGCCCGGCGACACCGTGAGCTTCGTTTTCGGGGACACTTCTGCGGGGGGCATGGGCATACTGGCCAGCCAGGCAGTGGCGCGGGAGCGGGTGTGGGTAGCGGTGGACGTGCTGGGGACGGGGGAGTACCAGATGCTGCCCGAGCTGCCCATTCTAGAGACCAGGGGTGGGCAGGCGAGCTACCTGCGAGCCATTGCGCCCTCGTTGGTGCGAGCGGGGGAGGCGGTACTGGTGCGGGTGGTGGCCCTGGATGCCCTGGACAACAACTCGTCCCTCTATCGGGGGACGGTGACGCTGAGCTGCGACGATGTGGCCGCCGAGTATCCGGGGGGGCACACCTTCAGCGAGGCCGAGGCGGGGGTGTGGGTGTTTTCTGCCATCCTGAACACTCCCGGGGTGCATCGGTTCCAGGTGAGCGATGGGGTGCGCTCGGCCTGGAGCAACCCCATTGAGGTGGTGGATGGGGAGCCCCTGGTGCGGCTGTACTGGGGGGACACCCATGTGCACACGGACGCCAGCCCGGAGGGTTACGGCGATGCTCAGAGCGAGATACGGTATGGTCGGGAGGTATCGGGGTTGCACTTCATGGGGTTTCTGGACCACGCCGGGAACACCAAGGCGCCCTTGACCTTGGCGGAGTGGGGGGAGCAGACGGCGGTAGTGGAGGGGGCGTACGCCCCGGGTGAGTTCGTCACGTTCTGTTCCTACGAGTGGTCGGTGGACCAGACGCTTCAGGGGCACCGGACGGTGATCTACCGGGAGGGACAGCAGCCCTTCTTCGGAGCCAGGAGCTACACCACCATAGAGGCCTTGTGGGGGGCGCTGGCGGGCAACGGCACGCCGGCGCTGACGCTGCCGCACCACATGGGGATGGAGAGCGCCGCCTCCAACACGGCGACGTCGTGGGAGTACGTCAACACCACCTTCCAGCGTTCTCTGGAGATCTATCAGGTGAAGGGGCTGTGGGAGTACTACGACCCGAGCCATCCCTTGTCGGCTGAGAACGTGCACACCTACCGGAGCATGCCCGGTCCCTACTATGCTCAGGATGCGTGGGCGGCGGGGCAGCGGCTGGGGGTGATTGCCAGTTCGGATGAGCACTGGGGGAGGCCCGGTCGGACGGGGTACGGGCTGGCGGCGGTGTACGCCTCTTCGCTCACGCGGGAGGGGGTCTTCGACGCCATCGCCTCGCGGCACAGCTACGGGACCACGGGGGAACGCATCATCCTCCATTTCACGGCGGACGGGCATCGGATGGGGGAGGAGTACGGCGTCTCGTTGCCGCATAGCCCCGAGATCAACGTCCGGGTCTACGGTACCGACGTCGTAGACTGGGTGGAGGTGCTCAAGTACGACGGTACCGGCTACAGCGTGATCCATCGGGAGACGGCTGGGGTTCGGGACGTAGAGTTCAGCTTGGTTGACGAAGGGTACAGTGGGGACTCGATGTACTATGTGCGGCTGCGGCAGGCCAACCAGGTAGCGGGCCGGGACGTGATGGCCTGGTCGAGTCCGATCTGGGTGGATGTAGCCGCTGGGCCTACCCCTACCCCCTCTGCCACCGCCACGGAGAGCCCGACAGAGACCGCCACGGTCCAGCCCACTCCCACCGAAACGCATACGTCGGAGCCCACTCCGACCGGCACGCCGACCCCGACTTATACTTCCACAACGGCACCGACTCCCACGGACACGCCCACTGCCGAGCCCACTCCAACTGAGACCCCTACAGTGGAGCCCACTCCGACGGCTACCGCGACCACGACCGCGACGGCCACGCCGACCGGGACTGCCACGGCAACCAGCGGGCCGACCGCTACGGCGACGGCGACGGCCACCGCGACCACGGAGCCTACGGTGGTGCCCGAGCTGGGGCTATATGAGCATTTGAACCAGGGCGACGATGGGAGCATCCGGGCGGATGGGGCCATGGTGGTGGGGCAGTCCTTCACCCCTGCTCAGGCTCACACGGTGAGCCTGGTGCGGCTGAAGCTGTACCGTCAGGGCAGTCCGGGGCCGGCCACGGTGGCCATCAGGGCGGCGGGTGGGAATGGCATGCCCACGGGATCGTCACTGTCCAGTGGCACCTTGGACACCTCTGCCATCACCACCAGCACCTTGGGTGAGTGGTATTCGGTGAGCCTGACGCCGGTGGGGCTTCAGGCGGGCACTCAGTACGTCCTCACCATCGCGGTACCTGGGGGCGATGCCGGCAATCGGCTGTTTGTGCGGTGGGATCGGAGCGATCCGCCCTACGGTGGGGGCACGGCGTTGTACTCCTGGGACGGGGGTCAAGGCTGGCGGGCGGTGAGTGGCAGCGACGTCATGTTCGAGGAGTGGGGCACGCCGGGCGCCACGCCTACCCCGACGCTGGAGCCCACGCCCACCGATACCCCGACTGCCGAGCCCACTCACACCCAGACGCCTACTGTGGAGCCGACGCCGACGGAGACTCCTACGCCCACCCCGCAGCCCACGCCTACCCAGACGCCGACAGTCGAGCCCACCGCAACTGCGACGGCCACGGTGGAACCCACCGACACGCCTACTGCTGAGCCTACAGCGACCGACACGGCGACGCCCGAGCCGACGCCGACGGAGACGCCCACTCCGGAGCCCACCGCCACGGATACGCCGACGGCAGAGCCCACGGCTACCGGCACTCCGACGGGTGAACCGACTGCCACGGAGACAGCGACCGAAATGCCGACCGACACGCCTACGCCGGAGCCTGTCCCCAGCCAGACGCCGACTGTCGAGGCCATCCCGACTGAGACCAGTGCGCCGGAGGCGACTACAGGCACCAGGTGGAGCGGGCGGCCTGTGTACCGGCCTGTGATTGTGTCACTGATGTAGTTAGAGGAGGACCTAGAATGGAAGTGGCTGAGTATCCGAGGGCCAGCGGAGTTCGCCGGCGATGGCCTCCCGGCTCGCTACTCATCATCATCCCGGCCTACAACGAAGAGGCCTGCATAGCTGGGGTGGTGCGGGACGCCCGCAAGGCTCTCCCGGGTGCAGACGTACTGGTGGTGGACGACGGCTCCGCCGATGGTACGGCGGTAGTGGCCCGTTCGGCGGGAGCCTTCGTGGTGCGCCACCCGTTCAACCTGGGGATCGGGGGCACGGTGCAGACCGGGCTGAAATTCGCCCGGCGCATGCACTACGACTACGTGCTGCGGATGGACGGAGACGGCCAGCACGACCCGCGCTACCTAGCCTCGGTGTTGGCCCCGGTGGTGGAGGGACGGACGGACGTGGCCGTCGGGTCGCGCTTCCTGGACGGGGGTGCGGACATGAAGATCCCGGCCCTACGCCGGCTGGGCATCAGGGTCTTCTCGGCGGAGGTGTCACTACTGACCCGCCGCAAGGCCACCGACACCACCTCCGGCCTGACCGCAATGAACCGGCGCGCCGTCGAGGTGCTGGCCCGTTACATGCCCCAGGACTACCCCGAAGTGGAGAGCCGCGTCATCCTGCACGGCGCCGGCCTCACCACCGAGGAAGTGCCGGTGAGGATGCAGGAACGCCTGGCCGGGGTCAGCTCCATAGGGAGCTGGCGTTCCGTCTATTACGCTCTGAAAGTGTCAGTGGCTGTGTTGTTAACCGCCGTCAAGCACATACCCAGGGTGGAGCAAGGGGGAACCCATGCACGTAGAGCAGCGCCTCA
The DNA here is from genome assembly GCA_013178015.1 of Anaerolineae bacterium. Classification (NCBI taxonomy): domain Bacteria; kingdom Bacillati; phylum Chloroflexota; class Anaerolineae; species Anaerolineae bacterium. Next base: position 18,410 of record JABLXR010000013.1, on the reverse strand, counting down.
CCGCTATCGTTATCAGCTTGGCGCTGGTGATGGTAACCGTTCAATTCGTCCGCAGGCGTAAGCTGCGCGAGGAGTATGCCCTGCTTTGGCTGGCCGCCAGCGGGGCCATCCTCCTGCTCTCCGTCTTCGGCGGCATCTCGCTGTTCCTGGCCGCCCTCTTCGGCGTTTCCTATCCGCCGACCCTGGTTCTGGTCTTCGGCCTGCTCTTCGCCCTCGCCATCCTGATGTCGCACAGCGTGGTTATGACCGGGCTGACGGACCGGGTCCGGGACCTGGCCCAGGCCGTGACGCTGCTGGAGTGGCAGGTGCGCCAGGTACAGGCCAGGGTGTTAGGCGAAGACGTGGACCTGCCCGGCGAGGAGGGCTTGGCGGTCGAGTCCGCGGAGGAGGCGGAGCAGAGGCGGCGAATCGTCCTCCCTCGGCCGGCGCTCTCGAGTCATTCCTCCGGGCGGGGGCGGGTGTTGGTGGTGGGGCTGGACGGAGCCACCTTCGACCTGATCCGGCCCTGGGCGGCTGACGGCGCCCTTCCCGCGTTGGCCCGCATCCTGGAGGGAGGGGCTCACGGACCGCTGCGCAGCACCATCCCGCCCATGACGGCCCCCGCCTGGACTTCCTTTGCCACCGGCACCAACCCGGGGAGGCACGGGCTCTACGACTGGATCGCCCGGCGGGAAGGCTCCTACCGGTTCGCCCCGGTGACGGCGCTCGATTGCGCTGCACCTACCATCTACTCCCTGCTCAGTGAGGCCGGCAGGCGGGTGTGTGTGCTCAACGTGCCCATGACCTATCCCCCCACCCCCGTCAATGGGGCGCTGGTCTCGGGCATGCCGGCGCCCAGCACCGCCGTGCCCATCACCTACCCCAGGGGCCTCTACGACGAGATAGTGCAGGAGGTGGGTGACTATATCCTCTACCCGGACCCGGGCCAGGCGTATTCCGATTCCGGGGTGGATGCCTTCCTAGAGAGGTTACACCGGGCCGCCCACTTGAGAGGTCGCACCTTCGACTACCTCCGGGAACGGGAAGACTGGGACTTCGCCATGGTCGTCTTCAACGGGACCGACACAGTGGGGCATGCCATGTGGCGCTACATGGACCCCGCCCATCCCAGGCACGACCCAGCCAAGAGAGCCCGATATGGGGACGCCATTCGGGACTACTACCGCCAGGTAGATGGCTATTTAGGCCACCTGCTGGAGACGCTGGATGAGGACACCACCCTGATCATCATGTCGGACCACGGCCTAGGTCCTTTCCACAAGTTCATCCACGTCAACAACTGGCTGATGGAGTCGGGTCTCCTGCAGGTGCGCTCATCCTGGAACGCGCGGGCTAAGGCGGCCCTGTTCCGTCACGGGCTCACTCCCATGAACGCCTACGACCTGATGATGCGGCTGGGGCTGGGTGGCCTAAAGCGAGAGGTGGTCCGGGGCCAGGGGCAGGGATTGATGAAGGCGCTGTTTCTCTCTCTGGAGGACGTGGACTGGAGCCGCACCGTGGCCTACTCGGTGGGCAACGTGGGCCAGGTCAACATCAACTTGGCCGGGCGGGAGCCTCAGGGGTGCGTGGCGCCCGGAGAGGAGTACGAGCGCGTCCGCGACGACGTGATCGCCCGACTGGGGCAACTGCGCGATCCCGACACCGGCGAAGAGGTGGTGGAGGCGGTGTACCGCCGGGAGGAGATCTACGCCGGCCACCGGGCCGACCGGGCGCCGGACATCTTGTTCATCCCCCGGAGGCTGGAGTACTTCGGTTTCGGCGAGTACGAGTTCGGCAGCAACCGGACTATTGACCCGGTCCGACACGGAATATCGGGCACGCACCGGATGGACGGGGTGTTCCTGGCGTTTGGGCGCGGCATCAGAGCCGGGGCCCGGATCGAGGGGGCCCGCATCGTTGACCTGGCGCCCACCATCATGCACCTGATGGGCGAGCCGGTGCCGGGGCACATGGACGGGCAAGTGCTCCGGGATGCCATCACGGAGGGCTTCCAGCCTCAGCCGGTCCCTGCGGAGAGGGTGGAGTGGCGCCCTGAAGCCCAGGAGGGCCAAGCCGGCTCCGAGGGCACTCTCACTGAAGAGGAGGAACAGGCCCTGGCCGAGCGCCTGCGCAACCTTGGATACGTGGGGTAGGCATGCCCGGTTCTGGCGACATCCAAGGGGCTCTCACGGTGGACCTGGAGGAGTGGTTCCAGGGGCTGACGAGCACCAATCCCCGCGTGGACCTGTGGCCGCACCTGGGGAGCCGGGTGGTGCCGGCCACGGAACAGCTCCTCGGCCTGCTCGCGCAGCGGGAGGTCCGGGCCACGTTCTTCGTCCTGGGGGCGGTGGCGGAAAGGCACCCGGATCTGATCCGCAGGGTGGTGGAGGCCGGACACGAGGTCGGCGTTCACGGCTACCGGCACCGCTTCCTTACTCGGATGACGCCGATGGAGTTCGGGGAGGAGTTGGACCGTGGCCTGGAGGCCGTGCGCGAGGCGGCCGGGCGAGAGATACTCGGTCACCGGGCGCCCTACTTCTCCCTCAACGGCAGCACTTCCTGGGCCTTTGAGATCATCCGCAGCCGGGGCCTGAGCTACGACAGCAGCGTGTTCCCCGCCCGTTCGCGGTTGTATGGCTATCCGGGAGCACCCCGCGCACCGCATCGAGTGGGTGGCAATGGCGGGTTGGTCGAGTTTCCCATCTCGACGCTGAGGCTAGGCCCGACCCGGCTGCCGGTAGGAGGTGGGTTCTACCTCAGGCTGTGGCCCTACCCGCTGGTCCGCTGGGCGCTACGCCGGATCGTGGACGAGGGGCTACCCATAGTGCTGTACCTGCACCCCTGGGAGCTGGACCTGGCCCAACCCGACCATCCAGTGACGCCTAGAGAGCGGATCACTCACCGCCACGGCCGGCGCACCTTGCGGCCCAAGCTGGAGCGGCTGCTGGACGACTTCCGGCTGGGCCCACTGGAGGAACTGCTGGACACCGTGTGACCATTCGAGGGCCCACCGCGCAGGACCGCTGGTGCCGGGATAGAGAGGAGAATGACTTGGCTGATGCGACGAACGACCGCGACAGACCCTGCATCCTGGCCGTGGGCCTGGATGGGGCTTCCTTCAACCTCATCGGTAGGTGGCTGGATGAGGGACGCCTGCCTCACCTGCGAGCTCTCATCGAGGGCGGCACCAGTGGCGAGCTGGCCAGCTCTATCCCGCCAGTCACCATGCCCGCCTGGCGGGCCTTCTCCACCGGCAAGGGGCCGGGCAAGCTAGGGGTGTTCTGGCATCAGCAGCTGGACGTCCGCAGCCGGCGGGTGATCACCCCCAGTGCTGCCGACGTCGACTCTGCCGATCTCTGGCACTACCTCAACGCGGCTGGCTACAGGGCCGGGGTGGTGGGCATGCCGGACACCTATCCCCCCCAGCCGCTGGACGGGTTCATGGTGTGCGGCGGCCCCAGCGCCGGCGAGGAGGGCTACACCTACCCCGCCCATCTGGAGCCCGAGCTGCGCCGGGCCGTGGGATACCGGCCGGTGATCAAGGGCGACCTGCAGGAAGGCGGGGAGGACAGTCCCTTGGTGCGGGAGATCCTGGACACGGTGGACCGCACCTTCGCCGCCGGCGAGTACCTGCTCGACCGGGACCCGGTGCCGTTCCTGTGCGTAACCAGCTTCGACATCAACCGATTGCAGCACTTCTTCTACGACGGGCGCTCTACCCTCGAGGCGTGGCAGACGGTGGACCGGTGGCTGGGCCGCCTGGTGCCGCGGTTCGACTACACTCTCATTCTCTCCGACCACGGCACCGAGCCGGTGCGCAAGGCCTACTTCCTCAACGTGTGGTTGCGGCAGAACGGCTACCTACACACCCGCTTCCACCCGCTGGACATTCTCCCCCGGCTGGGCATCAACCGGTCTCGAGTGGGCCGGCTGGTGCAGGGCCTGGGGCTAACGCGCCTGTTCTCCTACGAGACGCTGGTCCGCTACGGCAGCATGTTGCCCCAGAGCACCGGCGGGTTCGGCGAGTACGGGAACCAGTCCGCCGTGGACCGAGTGGATTGGAGCCGCACCCGAGCTTTCGCCCTGCCCCAGGGTCCCGTCTACATAAATCGAGGTCTGGTGGGCGAGGGAGAGGAGTACGAGCGGCTGCGGGAGGAGTTGATCGAGAGATTGGGGAAGTTGCTGGATCCCGACACCGGGACACCGGTGGTACGGCGGGTCTTCCGGCGGGAGGAGATCTACTCGGGGAGTCACCTGGATCAGGCCCCTGACCTGGTGGTGCTGGACGAGGACGCTTATCACAACCGGGCTGGCCTGGGGCAGGCGGAGGTCTTCGCCCGCAGCTGGCGCTGGAAAGGGAACAACCGCTACCAGGGCCTGTTCATCCTGGCCGGGGAGGGCATTCGGGCCGGGCACCGGCTGGAGGGGGCTCGCATCGTGGACTTGGCGCCCACCCTCCTCCACCTGGCCGGAGTGGCCGTGCCCGAGGACATGGACGGCCAAGTGCTTCAGGGCGCCCTGGAGGCGGGGTCCGCCCCGGCTGAGCGCCCCGTCTATCGGCAGCCGCCCCTGAGAGGTCGCGGCGCGCCAGAGACGGACGAAGAGTACGAGGAGATCGTGGGGTCGAGGCTGCGTGACCTGGGGTACCTGTGAACCGGACAGAGGAGCATTAGCATGAGGCGGGCGGGGATTGATGTACGCGCGGGGGCAGTGTGCCTGGCCCTGCTGCTGGCGGCCGCCTGCGGAGGGCGCGGACCCGCTCCGCTGGCCGCGCCTTCAGCGACCGCCACCGCCACACCGCCGAAGGCCGTCCCGACGGCCACTGCTGGCCCGCTGCGAAGCCAAGTTGCAGCCACCAGCACCGCGCCACTGGGGGCCGTTCCCACTGCCACTGCCTCGCCCACGGCCGCTTCCACCACGTCTATGCCTGAGACCGCCACTCCCACGGTCCCCATCCCGACTGCTACTGCATTGGCTGCCTACGCCTCACCCCCGCCCGAGCTGGAACGGCTGGCGCTGGGGATGAAGGTGTTCGAGGGTGAGTTCCCTGCTTCCCTGGGTCGGGAGGGAGACATATTCGCCTTTGGCTACCTGGCCAACGCGGCCAGGGTGCGGGCGGCCTTCCACAACATACCGGTGCAGAACCGAATGTTCATGACCCCCACGTTGGAGGGCCTGGAGGAACTGCTGGATCGGCTGCCGGTGGAAGTCGCCTATCTGGGCTACGACTTGGAGACCTGGGAGGCAACCTCCGCTGCCGAGCAGGAGGATCCGGTAGCGGCGGTGGCCCGGGCCCGAGAGATCGCTCATTCGCGGGGGCTGAAGCTGGCCATAGGGCCCTCGCGGCCGTTCAACGAGAAGTACGGGGCCCAGTTGGCGCCGCTCGTCGACATCTACATGCCCCAGGCGAAGGCCTACCAAGCGCGACTCTCTCCGGAGGAGTATGCCGCCACGATGCGGGATCTGTTCCTCACCCTCCGCCGCGCCAATCCCGCTGTGACTCTGTTTCTGGACGTGTCGCCTAGCCCCAAGGGTCAGGAGCAGGACATCGAGGCCATGTTGCGCTGCGTCCAGGCCGTGAGCGACCTGATAGACGGGGTGTGGATCACCTACACCCCTCCGGAGACCGACCGAGTGCGCGAATTCGTAGCCTTGCTGGGCCGCTAGCCGGGGGAGCATGACGTCCAAGCCGCGTGCAGAAGGGTTGCCGCTGGTGCGGCGGGGCACCGAGGCCCCGGGCCGGAGGCCAGCTTGGGTGGGCCCGTGGGCAGCTCTGGTGGCCCTGGGGTCGGCTCTTCTGCTGGCCTCGGTGTGGCCTTCGTGGCTGGGGGTGCCCGGCGTCCTGCGGGCTGCGGTGGGCTTCTCAGCCGTGTTCCTGGCCCCGGGGCTGCTCCTGCTCCCTCTCGTACTGCCTGGAGAGGAAGCGGCCGGCAACATGGAGCGGCTGAGCTACGCCTTCGCCTTCAGCCTGGCATTGGCCGGCATCCCCGCCTTCGTAGTCATGTTCCTGCATGGGAGCGTGGCGGCGTACACTGCCGTCTTCGCCGGCCTGGTGGCCACTCTGGTGCTGCTGGATCTATCGCGAAGGGTGGCCGGCATCACCACAGGAGCGGCGGCGCTGCGCTTCGATGGCTGGGGCAACGCGGTGCTGGCTGGCCTGGTCCTGGTGGCTGCCCTCAGCCTGTTCCCCCTGTCCTCGCATGGTGGAGTGCAGGGGCGAGTGGACGGGGACCTCCTAGCCATGATGGCTCTGGTCCGGGATGTGATGGATGCCGACCGGATCGGGGTGGAGGAGCCTCTGTTCGGGGCCGGCTTGTCTGCTTCGCCCAGGACGGCGTTCAACCCCTGGCTGCTGCTCACCGGCTTCGCCGCCCGCCTAGGGGGCCTGGACCCGGTAGCCTTCGTGCATGGCTACTTCACCCCCCTCCTGGGAGTGGTGTCCCTCTTCGCCCTGTACACTTTGCTCCGGCACTTGTCGGGCAACCGTCGGTTGGCCCTGTTCCTGGTGCTAGTCCACTTCGTTATCCTCCTGGCCAACCCCTTCCACCGCAACATCTGGTCGTACATGCTGTTCCGGCGCATCGCCTCGGACAAGTTCGCCATGCTTCTGATTCCCTTGCCAGTGGGCATGACCTTCGCGGCCCGCTGGCTCAGGGGGGGCGGGCCCCGGCAGATAGCCTGCGCCGCCCTAGTGGGCCTGGGCATGGCCGTGGTGCACCCCCTGGACGTGCTCTTCTTCGCCGTGGGAACGATGTCCTTCGCTGGGATCCACTGGCTCTGGGAAAGGGAGAAGCTCAAGAACCTGGCTAGGGCGGCGGCGCTAGCGGTGGTGGTAGCGGCCACGATGGTGGTGCCCTTGTTCCAGCGGCAGACCACCCAGGAGACGCGGGAGGGCTACCTCTTCCCGGAGACGTTCGTAGACCTGCCGGTGGTCTCCGGGCCGGCCCCGGTGCTGCCCTACGTGTGGACGGAGACCCTCAAGATGCCGGGGGCGAGGCCGTCGGTGCTCGATTCCACGATGGGCGACGAGAACCCATTCATGCTGACCCGGCTCTGGAGCCAGCTCAATTCGCGCAAGCTCCTCATACTGGCTGACGACCGCTACATGGCTCACCCTGGCCTGTTGCTGGACGTGGTGCCGGTGCTGGCGCTGGCCATGGTGCCCCTATTGCCTCTCTTCCGCCGGGATCACCTGGCCCGGTACCTCTTGGCAATTACCCTCGCCTACCTGGTGCTCGGGTTCAGCCCCCTCATCACTCCCCTGGTGGGACGAGCGGTGACGCCCTGGCAGGTGAACCGCATGGCATGGCCCCTCCCGGTCACTCTGATTCCGGGGTACGTCGTATACCGCGGCGCGGCGGCCCTGTTCGGCCGGCTGCCGGGCCGATGGGCGACCTTAGCCAGACAAGCGGGCCCATCACTCTTCCTGGCCGGGCTTAGTTTGGTGCTCCTGCCGCTGCTGCGCGCCTACAGCCAGGAGCTGCTCACCGACAAGGTGAGGATAGACGCGCCCACTCTGATCTTCGACTACCTCCGCGGCGCCCCCGATCGGGACAGCGTGCTCATAGCCGATTACGCCACCAACCTGATAGTACCCGCCTATGTGGGCAAGCCGGATCTGGTCGCCTATCGAGCTACCAACACCAGCGAGGAGTTCCCCGCCGAGCGACAGGACGAGGCCCTGCAGCGCATTCGCGACCTGGACACATTCAACCGGGCCGAGAAGCTAGACGCCCAGGTGGTGGACATACTGCGCCGGTACCCGGTGCGTTACGTGTTGCTGCCCGACGATCACCCTCTTAGCTGCCAATTCCGCCACGCCGGTGAGCCCTATACCGAAGTGGCGCGCGATGATCGCTATCGCCTGTTCCGGGTGGAATCTCCGCCGGAGGAGCACGGCGCCATCGCTGCCAACACCCTACTGGAGAGCCGAGACTGGGAGGGCGCGGAGCTGGCCTACACCCGGGCGCTGGAGGCCGACCCAGAGGACCGGCTGGCGCTGATGGGGCTGGCGGAGACGTGGCAGATTCGGAACCGACCCACTGAGGCGGTGGCCCTTCTGGAGCCGGTGATAAGGGGCAAGGCAGACGAATGCCTGTGCGCCGCCGCCGCCCTAGCGTATGAGGCGGACGCCAGGCCGGGGGAGGCCCTGCTCGCCTGGCAGCGGGCGGTCGCCGAGGCGCCCCAGGTATCGTACCTGCGCCTGCGGCTAGGGGACGCCTACCTCTTCGCTGGCAGGCTGGGGGAGGCGGCAGCAGCCTACGAGGCGGCCGTCGGGCTGGTTCATCGGCCGGGAAGCAGTGCTTACTACCTCACTGTGGGCAAGCTGTGGCAAAGCCGGCGCATACACGACCGCGCGGGAGAGGCGTTCAAGAAGGCGGTGGAAGCTGCTCCGACCGCCGCCAACTGGAGCACCCTGGGCGGCAACCTCATGGCTAGGCACCGGTACGACGAGGCCGTCGCCGCCTTCCGTCAGGCGGCTCGACTGGCCCCGTGGCGTACCGATCTGTGGGTGAAGCTGGCTGAGGCGCTCAGGCTGGACCAGGGGCCGGACGCGGCTGAGTCCGCCTACCAACGGGCAATCCTAGTGGCCGACCTCAAGGCGGAGCCGGCGCAGCCGGTGTACCTGGCGCTCAGCATGCTGTACGAGGAGGGGGGGCACCCGGAGGAGGCCGAGGCCACTATCGAGGCCGCCATCGCCCGCGATCCGGAGGAGACCGCCGGCTATCTGTTCCTGGCTCTGTATCACCGGCGCCACTTGCGCTACGAAGAGGCGTTGTCAGCCGCTCGACGGGCCGTGGAACGGGCCCCGTTCCGAGCTGAGGGTTACTTGATGCTCGCCGGCCTGTACGAGGACCGGGGTCAAACGGAGGAGGCCGGGTCGTACTATCGGTTGGCGCTGGAAGTCGAGCCCGGTTCGGCTGCGGCCTGGTACGCCATGGGCAACCTCTTGTCGCGGCAGGCTTCCTGGGTGGAGGCCATCGGCGCCTATCGGCAGGCGCTGGAGTTGGAGCCCGAGAACGCTTTCACCTACCTGGCCCTGGCTCAGGCGCACTACGAGCTGGGGCACCCTACGGCTTCCTTGAGCGCCTTCCAGGCGGCGCAGCGCTACGCTCCGCGTTCCAGCCAGACCAACATCGCCCTGGGGCGGGCCTACGAGTTGCTGGGCGACCGGCAGCAGGCCATCGGCTACTACCAACAGGCGGTCACGGTCCGTCCCGACTTCATCGGAGGCTACCGGAGCCTGGCCCAGGCCTACGCCGCCATGGGCAGGCAGGCCGATGCCCTGGCTCAGTACCAGCTGGCGCTCAGCCTGGGGACTGCGGGAGGGCAAGGGGGCGGATTGGCGCTAGGGCCGGCGTCGATCGCGGGCAGGCTGCAGGCGCTATCCGGAGAGGCGCTAGTGGCCGCCTCCGGAGACGGGCCCGACGACGGGCAAAGGGATACGGCAATGCTGGCCCGCCAGCGATTGCAGTCTCTGCTTCCGAGCGGAGCGTACGAGGCCGGCCGAGTGGCGCTGGCCCAGGTATACGAGGCCCGGGGCCTGTACGACGAAGCCCTGGACCAGTACCTGCTGGTGGCCGAGGCCGATCCCACGTCGTCCACTGCCCTGGCCTTCCTGGCCGATGCCTACTACCGTCGGGCTCAGTTTGAGGCCGCCGCCGACACCTACACCCGGGCTATCGAGCTGGACCCCAGCTCCACGGCGGCCCGGGTGGGCCTGGGGCGGGCCCTCTCGGCTCTGGGGCGACCCTTGGAGGGGTTGGAGCAGCTCCAGCAGGCGGCCCGCAGGAACCTGGGAGATTCCCAGGCTCAGGTGGCCCTCGCCGAGGGTTACCGGTCCCTGGGCCGGCCCGAAGATGCCCTGAACGTGCTACGGGAGGCTCTCAGTCGCTCGCCCGGCAACCTCGACCTCAACCTGGCTCTCAGCCGCACCTACGCTAATCTTGGTCGGCCCGCAGAGGCAGAGGAGGCCGCCCGTCGGGCGGTGGCGCTGGCCCCCGGGTGGGCGGACGCCGCCGTGGCCTTGGGCGACGCCCTCAGACTGCAGGGGCGCATGGGTGAGGCGCTGGAGGCCTACTCTCGGGCCACTGACCTTAACCGCGGCAATCCCGAGGCGTGGCTGAGGCTGGGCGACCTGCTCCGGAGCCAGGGGCAGACAGGCCAGGCGCTGGACGCCTACCGGGCTGCCGCCGTGGCCGATCCGTTCGGCCTTGCCGGGCTGGTGCCCCAGGCCGAGATGTACCTGCTCATCGGTGACCCCGAATCGGCCGAGGGACTGCTCCGCGAGGCCATGTCTCGGAACGCGGGAGAGTCCAGCGCCTATCTGGCGCTGCACGAGCTGCTTCGCCTCCAGGGCAGGGACGACAGGGCCGCCGCCATCCTCGATCTGGCTGACGGCATCCGTCCCCAACTGGACGTGCTCCTGGCTCGGGCACGGATGCTGAAAGAGGCGGGGCAGTGGGACCGAGAGCTGGCGGTTCTCGAAGGCGCGACCGAACGCTTCCCCGGTTTCGCCGAGGGATGGGTGGCACTGGCCGAGGCGCAGGAACGGCGGGGCGACTATCAGGCCGCGCGCAACGCCTACGAGCGGGCCCTGAGCGTAGCCCCGTCCGACCTAAAGGCACGTCTAGGCCTGGGCGGACTCTTGGAGCGCGAGGGCCGCCCCCTGGAGGCGCTGCTTCAGTACAGCCAGGCGGCCCAGCTGAACCCCTCCCAGCCGGAGGCGCACGCTGCCGTGGCCGCGGCTCTGGCCAGGCTGGGAGACCGGGTCCAGGCCAATGAGACGGTCCGGACCGCCGTGACCGCCAATCCTGGATCGGCCGCCGTCCGAGTGGCCGTGGGCGACCATCTGCTGGCGGCCGGCAACCCGCAGCAGGCTGTCGCCGAGTACGAAGCGGCTCTGGCGCTGGAGCCTGGCTATCTGCCGGCACACCTCAGCCTGTCCCGCGCCTGGCTGGCCGGTGGGCAGCTGGGGGAGGCGGAGGCAGCCGCTCGCAGGCTGCTGGAGCTGTACCCGGGCAGCGCGGAGGCGCAGGTGGCCCTGGCGGCGGTGCAGCGCGCCGCGGAGCACGCTCCGGAGGCGGTCGCGACCCTGACTCAGGCCCTGACGGCCCACAGCGGGTCGAGCGAGGTGGCACTGGCACTGGGCCAGGCTCTGTTCGAGGCGGGGGAGGTCGAGGCGGCGGAAGAGGCCTTCCGCGCTGTGACTCTCGCCCGCCCGGGTGTAGCCTCCGCCTGGCTGGCCCTGGGCAACGTGTGGCTGACGGAGCGGGGACCGGCGTGGGCGATAACGGCCTATCGCCAGGGTCTGCATGCCAGCCCGGGGGACCCCGAGTTGCTGCTGGCCCTGGGGAAGGCGCAGACGGACTTGGGGCTCTTGGACCAAGCCGAGGATACGTTTCGCCGGGCGGTGGCTCTGCATCGCCACCTGGCGGCTCCGGAAGTCGCTCTGGGCGATCTCTTGCTGCGGAGGCTCGACTTCGACGGGGCAGCAAGGGCTTACTGGCGGGCCGTGTCCGCCGCGCCCAGTGACGCGTCGGGATGGCTGAGGATTGGGCAGCTTCGGCTGCGGTTGGGCCGGCCCGAGGAGGCCATCAGTGCCTATCAGGAGGCCCTGGCCATCAGACCCGAATCCGTCGAGACCCATGTGGCTTTGGGGGACGCCTACCGTCACTTGGGGCAGTTGGACCGCGCCATGGCGGCCTACCAGAGTGCCCTGATCGCCGATCCCTCCTCGACCATCGCAAGGCTGGCGCTGGTGCGGGCCCTCGCCGACAGCGGCGCCCCGGGCGAGGCGGAAGCGGTGGTGGCCCGTCTTCTGGAGGACGCGCCCTCGGAGGAGCCCGCACTCCTAGCCCTGGCGAACCTGCGCCTGGCCCAGGGTGACGTACAGGAAGCGGTGCGGATCGCCTCCTCCGCCGTCGAGGCGCATCCCAAGTCGGCGACGGCCCTCGCCGGCCGGGCGCTGATCCTGCTTCAGAGCGGCGATGCTGAGGGAGCTCTTGCCGACCTGGATCGGGCCCAGGCCCTTCAACCGCGCTCGGCTGACGTACGTCTGGCCCGAGGCGAAGTGTACCTGACCCTCGGGCAGGGGAGCGAGGCCCGGGCCCAGTTTGAGGCGGCCGCCGGGTTGGCTCCTGCTGACCCCAGGCCCTGGCTGGCGCTGGGACGGCTGGAGGCAGCCAACGGCAGCTGGGGTGAGGCAGAAGCAGCCTACCGAGAGGCGACAAGGCGCGAGCCGGGCAGCGCGGCCGGGCACGTCGGGCTGGCGGGGACGTTGGCAGCTCAGGGGCAGTGGACGGAGGCTGAGCGCAGTCTGCTCCGGGCCCTGGCGGTGGAGCCAGGGTCGGCCGCGGCTCGACTGGCCCTCGGTGACCTGTACCGGGACCGGGGCGACCTGGAGGCCGCCGCTGAGCAGTATCGGAGTTACCTGACGCTGGTGTACGACGGCACCACGGGGTACCTCCACTGGGCGGGGGCCTACCTGGCGGCGCAGCAGCCCGAGCAGGCGGAGGCGCTGTTGCTCGAGGCCCTGTCGCGTTACCCGGACGGGGCCGGGCTGAGGGCGGCGCTGGGTGACGCCTACCGCCTCCAGGGGCGGGCGGGCGAGGCGATCCAGGCCTATGAAGCCGCCCTGGCCGCGGACCCCGAGTTGGCTTCGGCACACCTGGGGCTGGGTCAGGCGTGGTTGGCATTGGATCGTCCCGATCGGGCGCGGGAGGCGTTTGCCCAGGCCGAGGCCACCGCCCGGGACGGGAGCGAGGTGCGGGTGCAGGTCGCGCGCGCCTACTTGTCAGCGGGCTTGGAGGACGACGCTCACCGGGCGGCAGAGAGGGCGGTGCAGACGGATGCCGGCTCGCCCGAGGCCTGGGTGGTTCTCGGCGACGTGCTCTACCGGAAGGGCGACGTCCCTCTCGCCCGCACGCAGTACCGCCAGGCCCTCCGCCTTGACCCCAAGTCGTATGGGGGCCTCATGGGCGAGGGGCGCTGTGAGCAGGCTCTGGGCTATCCCCTGTCAGCCGTCGCCGCCCTCCAGGCGGCCGCGGTGGCCAACCCGACCAGCGCCGAGCCCTGGCTGGCGCTCGCCGCGGTCCACCAGGGGCAGGGCCTGCGGGATAAGGCCCGATCGGCGCTGGAGGAGGCGAGAAGGCGGGAGCCCGAGTCGCCCTCAGTGCTAGTGGCCTTCGCCCAACTGGCTCTGTCCCAGGGAGAGCTGACGAAGGCACTCGCCTGGGTGGAGCAGGCGCTGGACAAGGCGCCCGACTCGGCATCGGCGCTGCTGGTGCACGCCCAGGTGAACAGTGCTCTGGGTCAGCACGAGGCAGCCTTGAGAAGCGTCCAGCGGGCGGTGGCGCTCGACCCAGAGAACGCCAGTGCCTATCTCACGCTGGGAGACGTGCAGCGGGCTCTGGGCCGGTACGCGGAGGCGCTGGTGGCCTACCAGCGCTATGAGAAGCTGGCGCCCCCCAGCGCCGCGGCCCAGATGAAGCTAGGGCAGGCGTACCAGCTGAACTCCAACTGGGAGGCGGCAGCGGCCGCCTACCGCCGCGCCGCTTCTTACGACCCCACCGATCCCACCCCTTACGTGCTTCTGGCCCAGCTGCAGGTACAACTAGGGGACCCACGGGCGGCCGAGCAGTCCTACAGGCAGGCCCTGGCCCTTCGGCCCGGTGACCCGGGCATCAGCCTGGGCCTGGCTCGAGTCCTGGTCAGCGCCGGCGACTTCGCCGGCGCCCGATCGCTCGTTGAAGCGGCCTTGGCGGCGGATCCTTCGTCTGGAATGGCTCTGCTGCTCCGGGGCGACGTGCTGCTGGGGCTGGGGGAGATGGCGGCGGCGGAGGAATCCTACCGGCGGGCCGTGGCCGCGGAGCCGACGCTGGCGGCGGCGTACGTGGCGCTGGGCAACCTGCAGTCCGCCCGCCTGGACGAGCCCACGGCGGCCGTAGAGAGCTACGAGCGGGCCCTCGCTCTGGAGCCCCGACAGAGCGACCTGTACGACCAACTGGTGCGGGCCTACCGGCGCAGTGTGGGGTTGCCGTCGGCGTTAGCCAGGCTGCAGGGGATGGCTCAGTCGCAGCCCCAATCGCTGTGGGTGCGCATGGCGTTGGGGCTGGTGTACCAGTGGTCCGGTCAGCGAGCGGAGGCGTTGCGCGAGTACGCGGCCGCGGCGGCGCTGGCTCCTGACTACGCCGAGGCCCACCGCCGCCTGGGCCACGTCTACCAGGAGCAGTGGGACTTCGCCGCTGCCGAGGCCAGCTATCGGAGGTTCCTCAGCCTGGGAGGGAGTGGAGCCGCCGCCGAAGACGTCCGGGCCCGGCTCGACGAGATGAGTCGCCAGCAGCGAGCGGTGCAGATCGTTGCCCCTGTGGCGGGCCAGAGCCTGAGCGGAAAGGTGGAGGTGCTGGGCACGGCGGCCATCGCCGACTTCGCCTACTACAAGCTGGAGTGCGCCCCAGCCGACACTCCTGGGGCGTGGACCGTGATACATCAGTCGGACCGGCAGGTCGAGGGTGGGGTGCTGGCGGTTTGGAGCACGGGCACGCTGGCTCCGGGCGAGTACATCTTGCGGCTGACGGCGGTGGACAGCACTGGCAACTATCCGCCTTACGCTGAGGTCAGGGTGAAGGTGGTGGCGCCATGAGGTACCCAGGTGCGGGCCACTCCCAGGCAGCCGCCGCCGCGGCGAGCGGACAGCGTGGAGGTGCCTTTCGCTCGCTGGCGCACCGGGACTTCCGGCTCTTCTGGCTGGGGCAGGCTCTCTCCCTCACCGGCATGTGGATGCGGGTGGTGGCCCGCGGATGGCTGGTGCTGCGGCTCACCGACTCGGCCTTCGCTCTGGGGTACGTATCCTTCCTGGGCGTACTGCCGGCGCTGCCCGTGGCGCTGGTGGGCGGAGCGCTCATCGACCGGATGCCCAAGCGACGTCTGATCCTGCTCACCCAGGTCGGCCTCGCGGTGCAGGCCCTGGCCCTGGCGGGGCTTACCTGGAGCGGCGCCGTGCGCATCTGGCACCTCGTCCTCCTGGAGATGGTGTGGGCGGTGCTGGGAGCGCTGGACCAGCCGGCGCGGCAGTCGTTCGTGGTGGAGATGGTGGGACCGGAGGACCTGACCAATGCCATCGCTCTCAACTCTTCCCTGTTCAACGGCACGCGGGCCTTCGGCCCCGCCCTGGGAGGCCTTCTGCTGGCGCAGGTGGGCGAGGCCGGGTGCTTCCTGGTCAACGGCGTGGCTTACTTGGGGGCGGTGGTGGCCCTGCTACTGATGCGGGGACCGGACCGGGTAGCATCGCCCGACTCGCGTGGGCTGGGCCGCAGTACCCTGGACGGATACCGCTACGTGCTGGGCCAACCCGTCCTTATGGGTCTGCTGGCGTTGGCGGGGGCGGTGGGCCTCCTGGGCACGCCCTTCCTGAACTTGATGCCGGTGTTCGCCCGGGACGTGCTGGACGTGGGCGAGAAGGGACTGGGGTTCCTGACTGCGTCGGTAGGGGTGGGCGCCGTGCTGGGTTCGCTTTGGGTGGCCACCTTGCCCTCGGTGGCTCGGGGCCGGCGGCTGGCTCTGGTCACAGGGTTGTTCTGCGTAGCGCTGGTGGCCTTCGCCTTCAGCCCGGTGGCGGCGCTGGCCGTCCCGGTGCTGGCGGCGGCAGGGGCTGCCTTCGTGGCAGTGCAGGCACTGGACAACTCGCTAGTGCAGACGCTGGTGGACGGCCGTATGCGTGGGCGAGTGATGAGCCTCTACAGCCTGCTGTTCGTGGGCTCCCAGCAGGTAGGCACGCTCCTGGCGGGGGCAGCGGCCGACATCTGGGGTGGACCGGTGGCGGTGGCGGGCACGGCGGTGCTCTGTGGGCTCTTCGCGCTGGCCCTGTTCTGGGCCATTCCCGGGCTGCGACGAGTGGAGTGAAGGAGGATGCTTCGAGAGGCGGCCGGACTGAAGGCGGGAACAGCGGGCATCAGACCTACGCCGGGGGCAGCTGCCACGCCGGCGGTGATCCTGACCGTCCTGTACGTGCTGGGCCTGCTTCTCTGGCAGGTTCTGCGTCGGACTGTCGGCGAGGCCGTGCTGCCAGTCATGGTGCTCAACTATGCCGGCGTCTGGCCGTTCGCTCTGACGCCCCTGCTGGCAGCCTGGCTGGGGTTGTCCGGCGGCGCTCGGGCCTTGCCCCTGTTGGCTGTGCCATTGGCTCTCTTCGCCCTCCGCTATAGCCCTCAGTTCGCCTCTCGACCCCCAGGCGGCGACGGTCCGTCGCTCTTGGTGCTCACCCATAACGTGCGCTACGGCAATCCGCGCGTGCCCGAGCTGGCTGCCGTCTATTTGGCAGCGGAGGCCGACGTATTGGCCCTGCAGGAGGTGTCGCCGGAGCAGGAGGTAGTTCTGAGTCGCACGCTTAAGGCCATCTACCCGTACCAGTCCTATCTGCTCGACGCCGGCCTGGCGGTCTACAGCCGCCACCCGCTGCTGAGAGCGGAGGAAATCCCGTTGCGGCCGTGGTCGGCCCAGAGGCTCCTGGTGGAAGTGGGGGCAAGCCGTGTGGTACTGGTGAACGCTCACCTGACTCCGGTGGGCGTGAGGCGCGGCGTGGTGGGCCTGCGGCCCGACCACCTGGTGACGCAGGCGGCCGAGCGGACCAGGCAGGCCGAGGTCATCTGCCGGGCTTTGGACGAGTGGCAGGGGCCGGCGGTGCTGGCGTGTGACTGCAACGCCCCCGAGAACAGCCAAGCCTACGCCCGCATCGTGGATGAGTTCGAGGACGGGTTCCGCTCCGCCGGCCGTGGCTTTGGGCACACCTGGCTCGTCCCCCACGGGCTGGGGCTGCCAGCTCCTCTGGGGCTGCCCGTGTTGAGGCTGGACTACCTGTTCCATCGCGGAGGATTGGCTCCCTACGCTGTCCGAGTTCTGCGAGACAGCGCCGGATCGGATCACCTCCCGGTGGTGGCAGCCTACCGATGGCGGACAGACACACTGCGGAACGAAGTTGGCGAGATGTAGGCCATTTAGCTGTGGGAGGCGTTTGTGTCGCTGGAGGTCGTGGAAGTCCCGGAGGGGCACGAGCCGCTCTGGGACGAGTTCGTGAACCGGAGCCCGGATGGGTTGCCGCATCAACTCCTCGGGTGGCGGCAGGTGATGAGCCGGACCTACGGATATCGCTCTCACTACCTCATGGCCAGGGATTCGGATGGAGTCCAGGGCGTGATGCCGCTGATCGAGGTGCCGAGCCTTCTGGAGGGTCATCACCTCACGACCATGCCGGGAGGGCTGTGTGCTCAGTCCGAAGAAGCGGGCCAGGCGTTGCTGCAGAAGGCGATGGAGCTGGTGCAGGCGAGGGGAGCGGAGTACCTGGTGATCCGGGACACCCGGCGGGTGTGGAATGGGGACCTGGTGACGGTGGGAGGCAACTGCTCGGTGGTGGTGGACCTGCGGGATGGGTGCAAGCCCATCTGGCGAGAGTTGCGTTCGAGCGTCCGCACCAATACGCGCCAGGCGGAGCGCGCCGGGCTAGTGGTGCGGGAGGGCCTAGAGCAACTGGACGCTTTCTATGACATGTTCGCGCGTTTCTGCCGGGATAGGGGCACCCCGGTGTTCGGCCGGACTTGGCTGAGGAACATCGTAGAAGTGCTGGGGCCAGAGGCATGTCTCCTGGGAGCGTGGCAGGGCGAGGAGATGGTGGGCGGCTACTTCGCCCTGAGGGTGGGCACCTCCCTGGCGGGGGTCTGGGGTGCGGCGCTCAGCCGCTACCACCACTTGCGGCCCAACGATGCCCTCTACTGGCGAGCGATAGAGACGGTATGCGAGCGCAAGCTGACCCGCCTGGACCTGGGACGCAGCCGGATGGGCTCGGGGCAGCACCGGTTCAAGCTCAAGTGGCGAGGCAGCACCGTGCCCCTGTACCACCAGTACTACCTGTGCGACGGCGCCAGGCCGCCCGCCTCGGTGGAGCCGGACGCGCGGCCGCTAGTGCGGCGTGCGATGCGAATCTGGAGCAGATTGCCACTCAGACTGACGGAGCTCTTGGGGCCGGTGATGCGTAAGCACATACCGTTTGGATAGACCAGCCGAGGAGGATGCATGTCTCTCACGGTTAGAGAGATGACCCATGAGGACGAGGGTCAATGGGACGAGTTCGTGCGTCGAAGCCCGGCGGCGGTGCCACACCATCTGCTCGGATGGCGGGAGGTGATCAGGAACGGCTATGGGTTGCGGCCCAGGTACCTCGTCGCCCGCAATAGTAGCGGCATCGTTGGAGTGATGCCGCTGTTTGAGGTGCGAAGCTTGCTGCAGGGCCATCACTTCACCACTCCACCCGGTGGCATTTGCGCCCAGTCTACAGAGGCAGGGCTGGCGCTGCTGGAACGGGCACAGGACCTGGTGGCTGAGAGTGGGGCCCTGTTCCTGGCCATACGAGACTCCCGCGAACGCTGGGATGCCGACCT
>JABLXR010000012.1 GCA_013178015.1 Anaerolineae bacterium | reverse complement strand
GGGCAGGCTCTCTGCCTCCCGTTCTTCCAGCAGCAGCCCCACGAAGGCCCGCAGGGGCCAGTCGGGGTTGCGCTTCATGAACCACGTCAAGTCGCTCTTGCCGGCCCAGTCCCGGTACCAGGCCAGGCTGAATCCCAGCTTGGGCAGCCAGCGAACCATGTGCTTGCGGGTGCAGGGCACCCACCACTGGGGCAGGCGCACTCCGTACTGCCGGGCCAGTTCCGCCCAGTGAGGAGCGTCCAGGAAGTCCCAGCGTAGGTTGGCCTTGGCCCACTCCCGTTGCGCTTTCCTGGCCTCCCGACTCTTGGCCCGGCCTCTGGCTCTGGCTGCGTCCGAAAGGCCATTTGTGGTGGGTTTTCCGGGGGTTTTCGTGCGGTTCTGGGTAGGGGCAGTGTCTTTCATCATGTGGCCTCCAAAACGCCCAACGTTATTGTCAAGTAGTGGCCTTAGCAGCCATCCTATCGGCTCCCGGACAGCGCTCTGCTGATGGCCCTGGTGGCAGCGCTGTCGTCCCCGGCCAGGGCGTGGCTGTACACCTGGGCCGTGATGCCGCTGTGAGCGTGGCCCAGCCGCCGGGACACTTCCGGCAGGGGCAGACCTTCGCTCAGGAGCAGACTGGCATGCTGGTGCCGGAGCCCGTGCGGGGTCACTTCCGGGAGGCCCAGCCGCCGGCATTCCCGTCGGAGGGCATGGCTCACAACGCTGGCGTGTAAGGGCCTGCCCGTCTCTCCGGTGAACACCAGGCCGGAGTCGGTCCAGGCCGGCCCGGCCCGCAGCCGCCATTCTGCCTGTACGACTCTTTGGCGCTTCAGGGCAGCGGTTCCCTCCGGTGGGAGCGAGACCGTGCGGCTCCCCGCCTTCGTCTTGGGCTCGGTCACTACCCACTCCCCCCGCACATACTGCCCGGCCTTGGTGATGTTCACCACACTCCCCTGAACGTCCGTCCATTCCAGGGCCAGGGCCTCCCCCAGCCGGCACCCGGAAGCCAGCAGCAATACCCACAGGGACTGAAGCCAGTGGCCTGCCGTGCCGGCCAGGAAGGCGGCCAGCTCCTCAGGGCTCCACACTTCTCGCTGCTCGACCCGGCACTGGGGTCGGAGAACCCGGTCAGCCGGGTTCTCCGGCAGCCATCCCCACAGCACCGCCAGGGAGAGAGCCTTGTGTAACATCCCATGAATCCGTTGAGCCGTCCGGTGCTTCCCCTGGGATTGCAGGTCGGCATAGAGGGACTGGAGCCTGTGAGGTTCCAGGCGGCTTAGCTTCACCCTCCCCAGGTCCGCCAGGTGACGCTCACACAGCCACCGGTAATCGCTCCCGGTCTTGGGCTTCCAGTTCGGCGCCGACGTTTCCAGCCAGGCGTCCATCAGGTCCGAGAGGGTCCGCCTGCCAGGGTCGGGGAGGACGCCACCGCTCGCCTGCTGCCTGAGCTCGGCCAGCTTGCGACTGGCCTCCGCTCTGGTCTTTCCGTACACTACCCTCCGACGTCCGTTCACCTGGAGCGATGCCTGCCAACGCCCGTCCTTTCGCTGAAAGACACTGCCCTCGCCGGGACTCCGCTTGCCCATCGTCCGCTCCTTTGCCCCGACGTGATGGTGTACTGATGGTGTCAGAACAAACGTGCTACTGGCGACCTACTACCGGTAGGGCCAGGGCCAGGCAGGCACCCCTAGGGGTAGTGTGCGGGTGTAGCGCAGCGGTAGCGCATCTGCTTCCCAAGCAGAGAGTCGAGGGTTCGAATCCCTTCACCCGCTCTCGATCCTTATGCCGGCAGCGCCTCCAGGTCTCTAGTGGACCTGGAGGTTTTCGTGCTGTGCCCAGGCCTTCTCCTCTCCAGCCCGGTACACCGGTACCATTGACTCGGCGGACTCAGGTTGTAACCTGATGGGCGCAAGGGCCCGCGGAGGGGATCGCGCTTGGAGTGCGGAGAGGCGCGCCCAGGCCCTCGGGTTCGCGCTCGCTGCCGGAGGGAGGCAGCAATAGCGATCTACGTCACTTCACTGGGTTGTCGCCTCAACCAGGCCGAGGCGGCGGCGCTACGGCGGGCCCTGGCCCGCCTGGGCCACGAGATGGTGAGCGAGGCGCGATTGGCGGATGTCGTGGTGCTGAACACCTGCGCCGTGACGGCCGAGGCGGAGCGCAAGTCTCGGCAGCTGCTTCGGCGCTTGCACCGCGAGAGCCCTGGGGCGCGCATCCTCGTCACCGGCTGCTATCCCCAGCTCGACCGCGATCTCGGCGGTGCGGCCGGTCTGGCCGACGCGGTAGTGGACAACGTGGCCAAACGGCGCCTTCTTGAGGCCCCCGAGCACTTCATTCCGCCTGCCAGCGCGGCTAACGGCCGCGCTGCTCCCGCTCTGCGGGCCCGAGCTCTGGTGCGGGTGCAGGAAGGATGCGACAACCGCTGCTCCTACTGCGTGGTGTGGCGGCTGCGAGGCGAGCAGGTCAGCCGCCCAGCCGGGGACGTGTTGGCCGAGGTGCGCCAACTGGTGGCGGAGGGACGACAGGAAGTGGTGCTCACCGGGGTGCACATCGGTGCCTATGGCCGCGACCGACTACGGCCGGAGGTGCCCGATCTTTCGGGGCTGCTCAGGCTGATCCTGGACCAGACGACGGTTCGCCGCCTGCGGCTCTCGTCCATCGAGCCCTGGGACCTGCGCCACCTGGATCTGTCCCTGTGGTCCGACCCGCGCCTGTGCCCGCACCTGCACGTGCCGCTTCAGAGCGGGAGCGATACGGTGCTGGGGCGGATGGCGCGGCGTTACTCGGCGGCCGAGTACGAGCGAGCCATCGCACGAGCGCGCGAGGCCATTCCCGACTTGGCGGTCACCACAGACGTAATAGCCGGCTTCCCAGGGGAGAGTGAGCTCGATCTGGAGGCGACGGTGGCGCTATCCCGCCGATGCGGGTTCGCCCGGATGCACGTGTTCCGCTTCTCGCCTCGCCCTGGCACGGCCGCCGCCCACATGCCCGATCAGGTGCCGCCGGAGGTCATCCGGGATAGAGCGGCGCGACTGCGGGAGGTGGCCGCTGAACTGGCCGCAGGCTATGAGGCTGGGTACGTCGGGCGGACGATGTCGGTTCTGTGGGAGCGGAAGCGCGAAGGCTGGTGGAGCGGCCTGACTCCGAACTACCTGCGGGTGCGCACCCGACATGCCGAAGACCTCAGCGGCCGGGCCACTTCCACCAGGCTCTGCCGGCGGGACAGGTACGGGTTGGTGGGCGAAGTGGTGAGGGAGCCGCACGCTCCGGGTGATTTGGCACTGCAGTTGCAGTGAGGATCTGTGGGTCTGCTGACCTCGCTGGGCGCGGGGCCGGCTGGGTCGCCGGGGGGATTTATGGGCGCTTTATGGTCGATTCACGCCCAGTTTACTGAATAAAGCTGGGGACATCGAGCATACTAGCGCAGGGCTACGTGGGCGCAGGCGCTCTGTCTTCGCCGCCCGGGCGGTGGGGAGCACGGCTGTGAGGATGCTCCTGCGCGTTGGATGGACCGACCCCGGGCGCGCCGAATGAAGACGATGCAGTTGCCGCCAGGCGGAGGGGGCAGGTGTTCAGGAGGGGCGACGACAGAATCTACTCGATCGGTCTCGTGGTGATTGTCTGCGCCACAGTTGGGGTGGTGATCTACTACGGGCTGATTCTGTTCTCACCCCGGAACCCGCTCAATCCCTTCCCGCCCAAGGCACCGGAGGTGGCTGTAGCTCAGGACCTGCCCACTCCTACACTGCCTCCCACCTGGACGCCCACCGTCACTCCCACGTCCACCTCGACTCCGACGGCCACGCCGTCGCCCACGCCCACGTACACGCCCACGGCCACGTTCACCGTGACGCCCACCCCTACGGACACGCCCACCGCCACTCCCATACCTCCGCCGACGAACACTCCGGGGCCCACAGCCACGCCCAAGCCTCCCCTCTACTTGATGTCCGAAATGAGGGCAGGGCCAGACTGCGCCTACACCGGCGTGTACGGCGTGGTATGGACGGTCACTGACCTTCCCCGCGAGGGGGTCCAGCTGCGCCTGTGGACGGAGCAGGGTCTCGAGTTCATCTCGGCGCCCACGGACCTGGACGGCAATTACGAGATCCAGGTGAGCGGAGAGCCGGTGGAGGCTCGCTGGTTCATGGAAGTGCTGGAAGGGGGCGTGGCCCAGTCTGAGGTGATCATCTTCGAGACCAGCCGCGGTTGCCAGAACGGCCTTCAGAAGTATCGCATTGACTGGAGAAGGACCGAATGATGGGGCGCACCAGTATCGGTACCAGACTGGCACTGGCAGGAGTGGTTTGCGCGCTCGCGGTCGCGACCCTGGTCTACTTTCCAGGGAATGCTGGCGCCCAGGAGCCCACGGCCCGGCCCACGCCCACTCTCGCCCCTGCCTGGACCGCTACTCCGACCGAGACGCTCACACCCACCATCACTCCCACGCCAACCGAGACCGGCACTCCCACTCTAACGCCGACCGTCACCCCCACCTTCACGTCCACGCCCACCCAGACCGGCACACCGACGCTGCGCCCGGTGACTCCCATCTCCACTGTGGACCGCTGGAAGTACCCGCCGCCTCAGCCGACGCCAGGCAACCCGGGGAGCGTGTCGGGTACGCCGGAGATTCTTCCGGTGGTGGGCCACAATGGCGCCAGTGTTGAGACCGGAGGGTGGGCCCGTGCAGGCGGTCTGCTGGTCGTTGTCGTGGGCGGCGGGCTGGCAGCTTTCCGCATACGAATCCGAGGCGACGCCCACCAAGACAAGACATTCTAGGAGCAGTGCTGCATACCATGTTGACGCGCATCAGGCTGATTCTCGCACTGCCGGTCGGTCTTCTGGCTATCCTCGCCTTGGTGGCAGGCCCGGTGCTGGCACAGACTCCTCCCACCCGCCCTATGCCCACCACAGTGCCGGGTTCTGAGGGTGACGGAGCGCTGGCCGCGGCGGGCAGCAGCTATGCCAACCTGGTGATCGAGGCCGTCGAGGTCTTGCCGGCCGCTCCTCTGGTGGGGCGGATGGCGGAGATACGGGTTACGGTGTCCAACACCGGTACCGGACATCCGACGGACGGCAGGGGAAACCCGGCCAACTTCTGGGTGGACCTGTTCGTGGACCCGCCGGTTGCCAGGGCAGAGGATCTGCTGAGCATGCCCGGCTACCCGCCCACTGCCAGCGAGGGGGTGCAATCGAATTGGCTGGCGCCCGGGCAGAGCTACGTGGTCAAGTTCGAGCTCTCGTTCGCCGAGTCTGGGATGCACGACCTGTATGCCGTAGTGGACATTGCGGAGCTGGACCTGCCCATTGGCAACGTTGATGAGGGGGGAGCCGCCGCCGAAAGCGACAACGCGTACGGCCCGCGGGCGGTAGAGGTGCGCCGGCCGAACGTGATCGTGGCCAAGGACAACGCCGACTTCGTGCGCGGGCCGGCGTCGAGTCTGGCGATTGTGCCGGTGCTGTCGGCTCGCGCCACCCCGGTGGCCACGCCTGCCCCGATAGGTAGCAGTGACAGGAGCGTCGGAAGCCTGTCGTTGAGCTTCGGAGATACGGCGCTGTCTCTGGGCTACTTCGAGGGGAACCCGGTTTACAGCCAGGGCACTCTGGATCCGATGCGGTACAACCTTGTGCCGCTTGACAGGAAGCTCAGCGATGACAGTAGCGGTAGGCCGCAGCAATCTGCGAGGATAGCTGCGGTTGAAGGCCTGGTTGTTGCGGTGTGGGAGGACCGAAGGAACAGCGCGCTGACAAGCTGGGACATCTACCTCACTTGGTCCGACAACCAGGGCAGAAGCTGGCGGAGGCCATACCTCGGGGAGGAGAGCATGGGAAGCGGCCAGGTCAACGACCCCGAGAGCACCGACTACGACCAACGGCATCCCGCTCTGGCGATTGGCACCGACGAGGTGGGGCAAACGCGTGTCCTGGTCGTCTGGCAGGACAATCGAAATGGCAAGTATGAGGTATGGGGACAGTGGTACGCTTACGTGCTCATGGGGAGTACCCTGCAGTTGTCTCCCGTGGGGTCTAACTTCCCAATAGCTGCTGCACCCAGCGCGAACTGCCTGACGCCCGATGTGGCAGCAGCAACGGACGCCCGGGTACGGTGGGGTGCCGGGACGGTGCCGACGAACTGGTACGTTACATGGCGCGAAGACTACAGCGACGGAGGCAGTCGCATTTGGATGCGTTCCTTCTTCTTCACCGACACGGACGAGGGCGGTGAGGATGGCGGCCGGTGGGAACCGCCTAGGAGGGTTGGGGACGCCCCGGGTCTGACCTATCAGCAATCCCCCAGAGTGACTGCGGGCCGCGTGTATCTTCCCACGTTCCTAGGCTTCGCTGCGGAATGCCAGGCTGATGGCAGGCCCAATCCGCAGTTTGAGGTTATCGAGCTCGAGCCCGTTGTTGTAGCCTGGGAAGACCTTCGAGCGGAGAACGGCTTGGCAGACGACGGCGTTGACAGCGACATCTATTGGACGTTCTCGGTGGATGGAGGCCGCACCTTTGCAGTGGATCGCATCCTGAACGACGACAAGGGTAGCGACCCACTGGCGCACAACGGCATCGCGCAGGCCGAGCCAGCGATCGGACTGGGGCAGAGCTCCACCACAGTGACGCTGGAGGACAAGTCAGGCCGCTGCTCCCCGTCAGAGGTGACGTATGAGTTAGCTTCAGTTGCAGTGTATTTCACCTGGCAGGACTTCCGTAACAGCCAGAACCATGCAATGGACAACAACCCTGATATCTATCTCGCTCGGGTGGACATCTTCCGCGACCCGGCAAACCCGGCTCTGTGGCGGGTGGATGCTGGCGCCAATGAGAAGTTGAACAGGGACTCGGATTACCTGGTGGCTGGCTCTGCGTGGCAAGGCCACCCCGACCTCACGGTGCGCAACTACGATGCCCCGGGCTCCGTGGGCGGGAAGGCCATAGATGTGTTCATCGTGTGGGCGGACGGGCGCAACCACGGGCAGAGCAACGTTGATGTGTACATGACCGTCCGGGGCGACCTCACTGGGTGCCAGGAAGAGGTCAGCCTGGTTGGGGACTTCCAGGTGAACAGCGGTGTTCACGTTAGCGAAGCCCAGGGGCCCGGCTTC
Source organism: Anaerolineae bacterium (assembly GCA_013178015.1). NCBI lineage: Bacteria > Bacillati > Chloroflexota > Anaerolineae > Anaerolineae bacterium. The sequence continues at coordinate 93,125 of JABLXR010000012.1, read as the reverse complement.
GCTGACGCGAGCCAGGACCCACCGGCGGCCCAGCAGATGAGACCTGCGGTGGCAGCGGACATCCAACGGAGCATCGAAGGCTCTGACCCCTTTAGTGAAAGGCGCCAGCTGTGCCAAAGCAAAGAAGGCTACGTCTACGTCGTCTGGGACGATAACCGCGATCTGGTGTACGATCGAGACGTCTTCCTCGCTCGCTCCAATCTGACCTACTCCGGGGGTTACGATCGCCTGTACCCGTCGTACGATGGGTTGGTCTGCCATTACGGGTCAGGCTCCTACATATCCCCGGTCTTCGACTTGGCTGCAACCGACGTGCGCTGGGATCGGATCGAATGGAACGCAGAGACCCCGGTGGGCACGTTTGTAACCCTCCAGACTCGGCTCAGCTCTGATCCAGATAGCCTGGTGGCCTCACAGTGGCAACCATCGGTCCGGCCGTACGAGAGCGTCGGTGTGCCTATCCAGGGGTATAGCACGTCGGGTCAGCCTATAGTGGACGCTGAGGGGAACCTGCGCCCACAAGGACGGTATGTGCAGTTCCGAGTGAACATGTGGACACGTACCCCACTCGACCCGGCCAAGTACTGCGTCAATGAGGACGAGCGCGATTCCCCCGTTGCGTACAACGTTCCGCACACTCCGATTCTGTACTCTGTAAGCCTCCATTACGAGGGCGGCCCTCCACAGGTCTATCTGCCGCTTGCCATGAAGAATAGCGAGGGTGGCCCTCCTCTCAACCCAGATCCTTCCATCCCGCCTACGTCATGCTCGTTGTTACCCTCTTCGCAGGTCGTGCGGTTCAAAGGGGCCCTGCGGAGTATGCCTATGGAGGCCCGGCTGACTGGGTGCGCACAGGCTTCCGAGCTTGTGGACTACTGGGGGCGAGTCTATCACGCGGGTGGCGTCTACGTTCTGGTGTTCATGGAGGTCACCAACCGGGGCACCGAGTCCGATGACGTTGGCGGGCTGACATCGTTCAGGATTGCTGATTCCCAGGGCCGTCTGTTTGACATGGCGGACGTAATGGTACAGCTGGCGGCTGAGTACACGTACAACCTGGAAGGCACCTACGACCGCATCCAGCCCGGCTTCACCAGCCATATGGTGTTCGTCTTCGATATACACCCGTCCTCAGCGAGTCTGAGCCTCGTGTCGTCAAGTCCCTGGTGAAGAGGCTATCTCTGAGGGAAGTCCAGACGGTGCTATTGCCCTACTCCCCCAGCACCTGCACTACGTACTCCCGGCTGAGAGGACCGTCGTACTCGGCAAAGTAGATCGTCTGGCGGCCACCCTTGAGTATCTTCCCGCCAGTGATGGGGAAGGTGGCGCTGATGCCGCCCAAGACGCTCTTAAGGTGGGCGTCGGCGTTGAAGCCGATGCGGCCGTCGATGTCCAGGTAGCGCCGATGCAGGTAGTTGCCCTCGGAGGGACACAAGCGACTGAGGTGGTTCACCACGTCCTCCTCTAGGCAGGGGAGCCCCTCGGTCACCACGATGCCGGAGGATGTGTGCATGGTGAGAACGTTGACCAGGCCCTCTTGCACGCCGGATTCCTCTATCACGCGCTGGACCTCAGGAGTGACGTCTATCAGCTCCTGCTCCCTGCGGCTCTGTACGGTCAGGGTCACGGTCCTGATGATCACTTGTAGCTCGCCTCCGCCTCGCCCAGCAGATGCTGGGCGTTCTTGCTCAGGATCATCTCCAGGGCCTGGTCGGACAGACCCAGCTGCGACAGGGCGCGCACCATGTTCTTGATCTCCACTCGGGGGTAGTCGGAGCCGAAGACCACCTTGTGGCGCAGGCTCCGCTCGAGGAGGGTGAGCGGCAGGCGCTCGGTGAAGACGTGCCGCAGGAACTCCCAAGGGGCGTCGAAGTACAGGCAAGACGTGTCGGCGAACACGTTGTCGTACTTGAGCGCCAGCATGGCCGTTTCCTGCACCCAGGGCCAGCCGAAGTGGGCGACCACCAGGTTCAGCTGGGGGAAGTCGAAGGCCACGTCCTCCAGCTCCATGGGGTGGGTGGCTCGCGACCGCGGCGCCCAGGTCATGCCGGCGTGTATGAGGAGCGGTATGCCAAGGGCTTGTGCCGCCTCATAGACGGGATAGGCCAGCCGCCGATCGTTGGCGCGGAACTCCTGCAAGCTGGGCGAGAGCTTCAGCCCCCGCAGGCCCAGGCGGCCCACGTCGCGCTCCAGCTGCTCGGCGGCGTCGCCTCGGTGAGGGTCCACGCTGGCAAAGCCGATGAACCGGCCGCTCATGGCACAGAGCCGCGCGATTTGCTCGTTGGTGAAGAGCTGGGAGCCCTTGGCGGTGCGGGCATCCACCGGAACGATCACGGCCCGAGCCAACCCCGATACGTCCAGCTCTAGATGGAAGGTCTCCAGCGGCTGGAGCCGGTTCTGGATGTCGAACACGTTCTTCTGGGCGTGGAGGAGGTCAGGGTCGTCGCCGACCAGCTCCTGGACCAGCAGCGGATGGGTGTGGAAGTCTATCAACTGGTTCTCCCTCAGAGGACCACTACGGAGTCGAGATGGGCGGGGCGGTCGGGATCCAGGCCCTTGGCCAGGGCGCGACCGTAGGCGAGCAGCTGCAGGGGCAGCAGGCAGAGGGGGAGCCGGGCGGCCTCCGGGAGGCCCGAACCCAAGTAGGCGACGACGTCGTAGGCATCGGTCGCGTCAGGGACCTCGTCGGCCACCAGCAGGACCGTGGCGCCCAGTTGGCGCATCTCCTGCAGCACCCGCAACTCCTGCTCGCGGGCGCCGTCGGAGAGGAGGGCAGCGATCAAGGTGCGCTGGGTAACGATGGACTTGGGGCCGTGGCGAAACTCCAGGAAGTGATAGGCTTCGGAGTGCGAGAGGGACATCTCCTTCATCTTGAGCATGCCCTCGCAGGCGATGCCGTAGAACGGTCCCGAGCCCAGGAAGATGATGGTCTCGAAGCGCCCATCCCCTCCCAGCTGCTGCAGAGGCTCGCTGTCCCTCTCGAGCACCGTCCGGGCCGCACCCGGCAAAGCCCGAAGGGACTCGACATAAGTACCATTGCCGGCTGCCAGGCCCAGGTACACCTGTAGGCTGAGGAGCATGCTGGTGAAGGAGCGGGTCTGGGCCACGCTCTCCTCGCGGCCCTCAGGGACCACGAGAGCCGCATCGCACTGGCGCACCAGGGCGCTCTCCGGGTAGTTGCCCACCGTCAGAGCCGGCCCGGGGAAGCGCTCCCGGAAGGCACGCAGGGCCAGGAGCGTCTCCGTGGTCTCCCCGGAGCGGGAGACAGCCACTAGAAGCGGACTGGCCCCGGGCGCCGGGAGCGAGTACTCGGGGAAGAGGAAGACCTCGGAGGAGGGCAGCCCCCGCGACCTGAGGCCGGTCAGTCGGTGGCACAAGGCGGCGGCGGAGAGGGAGAGGTAGTGGGTGGAGCCGCAGCCGACGAACAGGGCTTCGGAGAAGTCCACCAAGGGCCAGCGCTGAGCTGCGTGTCGCCCGGCCTCGGAGGCCCGCTCAAGGGCTGCCTCCCATACTTCGGGCTGGCTCTGGATCTCGCTCCAAGTATGTTGTCCTCGCAAAGCGTCACTCCTTCACGGTGTGAGGTGTTGGCGTCGACATGGCCCCGCGACGATAGCGGGCGCTCACACTCCGGTGGGCCCAGCCGTGACGCCAGCCCAGCGGGTAGCCTACCATCTTGGCCAGGTCGCCCCAGAGGCGCAGCACGGGGATCCAAAGGGCAGCGCGGCCGCGCCGGTGCCAGGGCCACCCGGGGGTGAGCCGCGGCAGTCGCCATAGCGGGCGCCGCAGGTAGAGGAGAGCGCCAGCAACGTAGCCCAGCAGCCATAGAGGGTGGCGCAGGCTCAGCCACGCCAGGGCCGGCACTAACCCCAGGTAGGTGGCGTAGCGGATCAGGTGTCGTTTCCAGAGGATGCCGGTCTGGCCGTCTCCCATGGCGTAGTTACGGTACTGGCGCCAGTACGACCTCAGCGTTCCCCGGGGAGCAAAGTGGACCAGGGCATCGTGGGCCAGAGCCATGCGTTTCCCTGCTGCCAGGAGGGCCATGTCGAACAGCAGGTCCTCGCAGTAGGTCGCCCATTCGGGGTAGCCCCCCACGGTCCGCCAGGCCTCCCGGGTGAAGGCGACGGAACGGCTGGAAGGCAGGAAGCGGCGCTCGTCCAGCTCTTCGGGCAGAGGCAGCACGGTAGCGCTCATGGCTGCCTGGAAGACAGTGTCGGCCCGGCCACGAAAGGTGCCCGCTGCCACGTCCGGCGGATGCTCCCTGGCGAAGGGGGCGACCAGGCAAGCGAGCCATGAGGGCTCCAACTCGACTCCGGCGTCGGTGACGGCGATGAGGTCGTGAGTGGCGGCGCTGATAGCGAGGTTGCGGCCCTGGGCGATATTGGCTCCCGGGGCTTCCAGCACCCGAACCAGGAAGGGTTGCCGGGCGGCCCAGCGGCGGAGGAGCGGTACCGTGTCGTCCTCGGAGCCACCGTCCACAAACACCACCTCATCCGGCAGCCGCGTCTGGGACTCCAAGCTGCGGAGAAGGGAGGGCAGGCTGCTCTCTTCACTACGGAAGGTGGCGATGAGGGTGACCCTGAGGCCATCGGTGAAGCGAGTCATGGGGAGTTAACCTCGGGCTACTGGTTGACCATCGGGTCAAACAGCTTCCGGTATTCCTCCAGGGCGAACCGGTCGGTCATGCCGGCGATGTGATCGGCCACAGCGCGGTACAGGCCGTCCTCCTGCATCAGGCGGCGGACGGTATCGGAGAGTTGCCGAGGGTCGGACACGTAGGCCTCGAACAGCCGGGTGACGAACCGGCGTGCTTTGTTGGCCATGCGCAGCACGCGCCAGTGGCGGTAGAGGTTGCCGAAGAGAAAGTCTTTGAGTTCGCGGTTGAGCTCCTGCAGGCGAGGGGAGTGGCTGACGATGCTGAAGCCCAGGCGGCGCACATCCTCCGACGTGGCCGGGTGCAGGTCTGTCAGGCGGTCAGCGGTGAAATCGATGAGATCGGTCACCTCCAGGTCAATGAGGCGGCGAATGACGCGGTGACGGTCTACCTCGCCCAGGGGGCCGGCCGACACTCCCGCCTCGTCGGTGGCCAGGTTCCACACTGCCACCTTCTCCAGGTCCTGCCGGTCGAGATAGCCCGCCCGTAGGCCGTCATCCAGGTCGTGGGTGGTGTAGGCGATCTCGTCGGCAGCATTGACGATCTGCCCCTCAAGAGTGGGGGCCCACTCGGGCTCGTACTCCTCGACCGACTGGCCCCGGTCGTACTCGGTCTTGTGCTTGATGATACCCTCGCGGACCTCCCAGGTGAGGTTGAGGCCGGGGAAGTCTGGGTAGCGGCGCTCGAGTCGGGTGACGATGCGCAGCGTCTGATGATTGTGATCGAAGCCGCCGTGGTCCTGCATGAGGTCGTGGAGGGTGGCTTCGCCAGTATGGCCGAAGGGGGTGTGGCCCAGGTCGTGGGCCATGGCGATGGCCTCCACCAGGTCTTCGTTGGCGCGGAGGGCGCGGGCGATGGTGCGGGCGATCTGGGCCACCTCGATGGTGTGGGTGAGGCGGGTGCGGTAGTAGTCCCCTTCGTAGGTGACGAAGACCTGGGTTTTGTACTCCAGTCGCCGGAAGGCCGTGGTGTGGACCACGCGGTCGCGGTCGCGCTGGAAGGCGGTGCGGTAGGGTCGCTCCGGGTCGGGGTATTGCCGCCCACGGGTGTCGGCGCTCCTCATGGCCCAGGGGGCCAGCCAGCGCCTCTCCTGTTCCTCCCACTCCTCGCGGGTGAGGAAGGTGCCGCTGGGACGGGTGATACCGGGCGGGCTCGTCATGCAGCGCCCTCCAGGTAGGGTTCGACCAGTTGTCGGAAAAGGGGGGCGCACACCAGGGACCCCTGCCCGCCGTGCTCGATGAGGATGGCGACGGCGATGATCGGGTCATCGGCGGGGGCATACCCGGCAAACCAGGCGTGGGGGGCGGCTCCCGGGTTCTCCGCCGTGCCTGTCTTGCCCGCCACCGGGGTGCTCATCGTGCCCAGGGCAGCGTAGGCGGTTCCGCCCGGGCTCATGCACCCTTCCAGCAGGCTGCGGCGCAGACTAGTTAGGTGTTCTGGGCTGATAGGTAGCTGGCCCACCACCTCGGGCGCGCTCCGCGACGATCCCTCCGACTCGGGCGAGCCGATGCTGAGAAGCAGCTGTGGCCGATAGCGAGTGCCGCCGTTGGCCACGGCGGCGATCATGTTGGCGATCTGGAGAGGGGTTACCAGGAGGTCGCCCTGGCCTATGGCCAGGTTCACGCTATCCCCGGGGAACCAGGCCTGCCCCAGAGCGCGTTGCCTCCAGGCGGGGCCCGGCACCAGGCCGGGCGACTCCGACACCCCGACTAGCCCGGTGCTGCTGCCGAAGCCGAAGTCGCGAGCGAACTGGGGCAGTGCCTCTCGGTCGAAGGCATCCAGCTGCTTGCCCACCTCGGCGAAGACGGAGTTGCAGGAGCGTGCCAACCCCTCGGCCAGGGTTAGGGAGCCATGGCCGGAAGGCAGCCAGCAGCTGACGCTCCAACTAGGCCCCAGACCGGACCAGGAACCGGAGCAGAAGAACCTGCTCTCCGGGGTGAGTATGCCTGACTCCAGAGCGGCGGTCTCGGTCACGATCTTGAACACCGAGCCCGGTGGGAGCTCTGCCTGGGTGGCCCGGTTGACCAGAGGCCGCCCCTCGTCCTCCATCAGAGCGGCCCACTCCGAACCCGAAAGGCCCTCGGTCACAGCATTGGGGTCAAAGCTGGGGCTGGAGGCGAGGGCCAGCACCTGACCTGTACGAGGGTCCAGAGCGACGATGGCGCCCCGTTTGCCCTCCAGGAGAGACATAGCGGCCCGCTGCAGCGGCAAGGCAATGGTGCTGTAGACGTTCTGGCTGGGTTCGGGAGGCCTCTCGGCGGCGACGCTCCTGACTTCCCCGCCGGGGCCTAGGACCAAGAGGCGTGCTCCCCGGCGCCCGGCCAGCTGCGGCTCGAAAGCGCGCTCCATCCCGGCCTGGCCAATCACGTCGTCTTCGCGGTAGCCGTTGGCCCGCATTCGCTCGAGTTGATCGGAGGAGATGACACCCACGTATCCGGTGAGGTGCGCCGCTCCGGGACCTTCAGGGTAATAGCGGATGGGGCGTTCGCGGAGTAGGACGCCCGGCAGGGCGTTGAGCCGGGCATAGTGCTCCTGCACCTGATGCGGCGACAGCTCACCTACGGGCATAAACCAGTCGGCGCGTAGGGCTCTGGAGTAGGAGGCCTTGATGTCTGCCCGGTCCTGATCTAGAATCTCCGAGAGCGCGGCCAGGAGCGCTCCCTCGTCCGTGATTTCCCCTGGGACCACCCCTACCACTACGCGCGCGCCCAGCACCGCCAGGGGCCGTCCGGCCCGATCGTAAATGGCACCGCGGAGGTTGTCGGTCTCCTCCAGGTTGAGGCTGGCTCCCTCGGAGAGCGCGAGGAGGACCTGATCCGGCGACCAGTCTGCCCTCCAGTGACCATCCACCGACGCCAGCCCCACCGTGTGGTCCTCCATAATAGTGCCGAACCGTCCGGTGGCCAGCAGGACTCTATAGCTGATCTCCGCTCGGTCGCTCAAGACTAGGGAAGAGGTGATCTCGATTGAGACTCTCTGCAGGGCAGTGAGCTGATCGAGCTGCTGATACAGGCGGGTGAAGACCTCGGCGGTGAAGCGAGCTCGAGCAGCCGGGCTGAGGAGGGCGTACATGCCGGCGTAGTCCTCTCGGGACCAGAGATCGGCATAGGATAGCCAGACTTCCTCCGGGCGCTGGCTGGGGGAGGGAGGTGAGCCGGTCGAACGGCTGGCCGCCTGAGGGTCGGGCAGGTCTTCCGCGGTGAGAATAGGCGGTGAGGAGCCGGATGGGAACGGGAAGCAGCCCGCGAGCAGGACGAGCGACGCTGGGAGGGCGCCCAGGACAGTGGCTCCGAACGCCCTCCGGGTCATGCGCCTGGTGGAGCTGCAGTCAGCGTTCCTCAATGGCGATCGCTCGGCACCAGGAGCTGTCCATCTTCCTGACTTTGAAGGGGAGGGCCATGAAGAAGAAGACGGGTTGGGTAAGCTCGTCCAGGTGGTCCAGCCACTCGATGAAGGTGACGCCGCGGCCCATGAGGACATCGTGCAGTTCCCGACCGTCCGGCACGTCCTTGCCCAGCCGCACGTAGTTGTCTATGCCGAGCATCTTGATGCCCCGCGCCGCGAACCAGCGCGCCGCCTCGGGCGTGAGGGTGGGATAGCCCGAGGGCTCGCCAGCTTGCTTGGAGGCGGTATCGCTGTTGCGGCAGATGATGATATCTCCCGGCTGTACCTTGTCACCGATGAGACGGTCAAGAAGGGCGGCAGACACCTGGGCTGCTTCCCGCGCATCCTCGAAGTCGAGGAGCACTGCCCGGCCATAGAAGGCATCGAGGGGGTAGGAGGTGATGTCGCGCCCGCCCTCGTAGAAGTGAGCTGGTGCCTCGATGTGAGTACCGACGTGGCTGTGAGTGCGCACGTCGTACTTGAAGGCGCGGTCGGCCAGGTAGCCCAGTTTCAGCTCGAATGGCCGGTCTGGGGGGTAGTTGTCGGGATCTACGGTGTATGACAGGTCCACGATGCGATACTTGCTGGGGTCAATGGTGAACATCCTCAGGCCTCCGGCTGAGAGCGGACATCGGGGTGCCCGCAAGTGAGATTGGAGCCATACTTGACAAACGCCCTGCAGGCCACGTCCTGGACCCAGGGCTCTAGGCCAATAGCCTCGTTGCCGCCATAGTAGCCCGCGATGAACCCGCCGCCAAAACAGCCGAGCTTCTCGATCATGTCGCGGGCCGCCGTTTCGATAACCTCGGGGTTGCGGGTCTGCAGTGTGCGCTGGATGTCTACCGGGCACCAGAAGTTGACCTTGCCGCCGAAGTCGCGGGCCAGGTTGTCTATCCCGTGAAGCTCCGGCTGGTCGAACTGAAGCACGGCGATGCCCACGTCTATCAGGTCGGCGATGATCTCGTAGATGGCTCCGCAGGAATGCATCCACACGTCCAATCCATGGCGGCGGGCGGCGCTGCAGAGCTGCTCGAAGCCGGGGCGGAAGAGCTCACGCCAAGTGCGCGGGTTAACGAGGAGACGATCTTGGGTGCCCCAGTCTTCGGCGAACATGACCCCGTCGGCGCCGGCCTCGGCGAAGCGGGCAACTGACTGCTCCAGCAGGTCTGCCACTTGCTTGAGGAGAGCCGCCGAGCGCTCGGGCTCGACCAGAACGTCGGCGAGGAAGTTCTCCATACGGCGCATGTAGCGAGCAATGGCGAACGGAAAGCCGGGCAAGCCGCCGATGCGATACTTGTCCGGATGATTGCTGAAGACGTCGCGAGCTCGCTCGTAGCGGCTGGGGCAGCTGAGGTCGGGCCAGGTGTAGGTGGCCAGCAAGCGCCAGTCGTCCTCGATCACCCCGTGGATGACTTCCCCCTTGCTAAAGCCCTCCAGGCGACCCCAGATGTTTCCCCACTCGTCGCGCATGCGCCAGCGGCCGTCCTCCAGCCGCCAGACATCTACGTCTGGGTCATCGCAGGGGGACAACCCGGCGCCCACCATGTCATGGGGGTAGGGCTCGGGCAAGCCCATCGGGATGCGCTCGGGGCCGGTGAAGCTGAGCGAGCGCTGCACGATCTCGCGACTGGTCATGGCCATACTGCTGGTCCTCTCTTATCCGATGCACTCGGTCAAGCAAGCCTTCGCCGGAGCTCGCATTGTAAGCGGAGCGGGCGACCGCATCAAGGGAGGCGAAGGCGCTGGTGTCGCTATCGGAACACCAGACGTAATGCTCTCAACCACAGCTCATGGGCGGCTGGCACGGAGTAGCTCTCCACCTCCGTAGTAACGATTCCCGAACGCTCGCTTAGGGCTATGGTCAACGGTGGACCCGACTGGAGGAGAGCCAGGCCCAGGGAGCCAAGGCACACAAGCGCTGTGGCTGCACCGGGCCACCACAATGGCGTCCTCAAGGCGGAGACTACCTGGTAGCGCGTTGGCGCCAGGGCCAGATCGGTGCCCTGGGCTGGCACCACCGCTGCCTCGGTGATCACGTGAGAATCCCCTGCGGCTTGCCCCTGCCGAGTGAGAGGCTGGACCTCGAACCGGGTCTCTGGGCCGGCCTGGGTCAGCGACACCCGCAGGGACGCACCCGTCTCCGGCACGGTGATGTACTTGGCCCCCTGACCCGGGAGGAAGGGGATCACTAGCCGGTACTCTACCGAGTCAGCGGTGGCGGGATGAACGGCGAGGGCGGGCCCGCTGCCGTGCCAGGTCAGCAGCACAGAGCCGAGGAGGAGCGGGCTGCGTAGGGACAGCGGGCGAGCACCATCCGCGCTGTCGTCCTGGACTATCACTGAGGGTTCCTGGCTGGCCAGGAGGAGCGGACCCGCCTGCGACTGGCGAGGAAACCCGGGCTCCAGATCCATCACCTCTGCCAGGGTCACCTTGGGCGCCAGCAGTCCCAGGAGCGCCAGCGCACCCAGCGAAGCGGCAGCCGCACTCCGGGCCCAGGCCAGTGACTGCTCCGTGGAGGCGACGAAGGTCCGCGGCGAGCCGGGCGCTGGGCGCAGGCGGTACCCCAGTGGCATCAGTGCCAATCGCATCCTGCGCACCATTGCCGCCGGCGCCGTCTGAGCATAGAACCGAACCCTTCGAGATGCGGCCGGCTTGCAGCTGCCTTGGGCGGGGTAGGCCGCGGGACGTAGGCCCAGGCGCAGGTTGGCCGCGGCCTGCACCACCGACAGCACCAGCAGGGAGCCCAGGGTCACCTGCCCCCAGGGAACGCTCGCCAGGAGGGCTACGGCGGCCAGGCGGCTGAAGGCGGCGGGCCAGGCGGAAGTAGGCCAGCCAAGGGCATTCCCCTCGGCCAGGTACACGTGGGGCGAGAAGAGGGCGGAGAGGACCAGCACGGCTAGAAGCGCCAAGAGGAGCGCCAGGACGGTCGGCATCTCCAGCAGACGCCACAGTGCGCCCAGGGGATCGGGCGCCGGCCGCGCAGGTGCATCCACGTCCGCCCGGCGGGTCAGTGCCAGGAGCGAAGAACGGGCCACCTGCAAGAGCCTAGTCATGGCGCTGAGTCCGACGCCTAAGGTGGCGTCCGAGCCCCAACAGGCGCGGCGCCACGGCAGTATACAGGCGATAGAGGGCGGGCACGGGAGTGTAGTCCCACGCGCCCAGCCCCTCGCGGAAGCGGCCGCCGAACCCGAGCTTGAAACGCAAGACCCCGCTCATACCATCTTCCTGGGATTCCGACTCAGGCGCGCCCCACAGGTCGTAGATGGCACAGCCACGGGCGCGGGCCCAGCGGATGGCCTCCCACTGGAGCAGGTAGGTTGGCATTAGATTGCGGTGCTCGTCCCCGGAAGCGCCGTGGAAGTACCAGCAGGTGTTGCCGTGCGCCACTGCCACTAGCGCCGCCAGGGCAGTACCCTCGTACTCGGCTGCCAGAACCGTGCCCATGCCGGCTTCCAGGAGGGTGGACCACAGGTGCTCGTAGTAGGAGCGGGGGCGCACGATGAACCCGTCGCGGAGACCAGTGCGGCGGTAGAGGTCGTAGGCTAGGCCGAACTCGTCCTCCGCTAGTGGGTGCACCTGCACGCCTCGACGCGATGCCAGGCGCACGTTGTAACGGGTCTTGGGCTTCATACGAGAGAGAAGCTTCTCCTCGTCGTCAGTGATGTCCATCTGCACGGTGTTGCGGAACTGCACCTGCTGGCCCGGCCGCCAGCTGCGTTCTTCCAGGACGGGCCGAGCCCAGGCCCGAGCATCCTCGTCCCAGATCTCAGGATCCACTTTGAGCATGAGCCAATGCCGGCCCCGAGCCAATTCTTCCAGCGAAGCTAGAGCGAGGTCTAGAGAGATGGCATCTGGCTGCACCAGTAGTGGCCCTCGGGGCACGTAGGCTACGGTCAGCGGGCCGACGAGCCGCCGGGCCAGAACGCTGGCGTAAGCCAACACTCGGCCTCCTGAGTGCAGGCGGTACCGCTCCGGCTTCCAGCCGTAGGCTTCCTTGAACCGGGCCCAGGGAGCAGACTGAAGGAAGTGGGGCTGCGGCAGGCGAGACACTTCCTTCTCCCATTCCTCGGCAGAAAGCACCGGTTCCAGGTAGGCGCCCTCAGCCACTGGACCTCCTTCGGAGGCGGTACGCCAGCCAGTAGGCCCGATATGCCAGCCGGTCATAGACATAATCCCAGGCGCCAGCCCTTCGGACGACCTCCACCCCGAAGCCGCGCTTGAACCGCCAGACGCCCCAGAGGCCCTCGCCCGTGGGCACCTCCACGTCCAGATAGGCGGCCGGGTTCTGACCTACTTCGTCCGGCACGCCCCACAGGTCGTAATGGTGGCAGCCGCACTCCCGGGCCCAGCGGAGGGCATGCCACTGGAGAGCGTAGTTGGGCATGAGGTTGCGGTGACGGTCCGAGGATGCCCCGTAGAGATAGTGGGCGACGCCGGCGAAGGCGAAGACCATGACAGCCGCCAGGGGCTCCGATCGGTATTCGGCTACAAACAGGCGTGCCATGCCCTCGGGCGCGAACAGCTCGTAGGCTCGCCGGTAGTAGCGGGGCGGGTGCACTCCGAACCCGTCGCGCCGGGAGGTCTCCTCCATCAGCCGGGCGAAGGTCTCCAGGTCGTCGGCGGTGCCCTGCCGCACCTGGACTCCGCGCCGCTCCGCCAGCCTGATGTTGTAGCGGGTCTTGGGCTTCATCCGCGCCAGGGCCTCCTCCTCGCCGGCGGAGATATCCACCACCGCGGTGCTGCGGGGCTGGACGCTCTGGAACGCCGGACGGAAGCCCAGTGAACGCAGCAGGACGACGGCCGGGTCATTGTGGCGGAAGTTGGGCTCGAGCTTCAAGGCGAAGGCGCCTCGTGACCGACACAGCCGGTGCAGTTCCTCGATCATGACGGGGAGTCGGGAGGGGGAGCGACAGACTGGGCCGAGGGGAACGTAGGCCAGCCTGCCGATGGGAGTATGGCGGAATAGCACCTGGGCCATGCCGGCCCCAGACTCGTGGCGCAGAGCCTGCCAGCCGAACTCGGATTTCAGTTGTCCCCACTGCGTCGTCTGCAGGAGGCTGGCGCCGGGCAGGTGCTGCAGGCGAGAGTTCCAGCCCGGGCTTGCAGCGCCGCTTGACCGCCAGCTCATTGGGAGCATAGAATCTCCTGGTTGTCTGCCCGGGGGCGCAGAGGGTGTCCCTTCCAGAAGGGGGCGGAGAACAGAGTGGACCGCAGCAGGCGGTAGGCTTGAGGGTCGGTAGCCTGTAGAGACAGAGCGTCGTCCAGGTAGGCTGCGACCGCCCAGCGGAAGTAGGCCTGGGGCGAGCGCCGCGCTTCCGCGTCATCGGCGTACTGGAGCTGGTAGGCGGCCACCAACCGGTGGTAGAACTGGCGCCAGTGAGGTGAGTAAGGCTGGCCTGATGTGATGTAGCGCGCCGGCCAGGTGCACCGGGAACCGAGGAAGTGATCCAGCAGCCCGGCAAGGGCCCGGAGCGCCGGCTTTGGGTCTTCCAGGAAGGCCCGTGCGTTGAGCAGAGCTACTCCCTGAGCCTCGCAGTCACCGTGGTGCCAGGGCCCGGGATGGTAGACGGTCTCGCCATCCCAGAAGATGATGAAGCCTCCCGGTGCCTCAGTCATCTCCTGCAGGCAGGCGGGTGGCAACTGGGATAGGAACGAGCCTAGGCGGCGTCTCAGCTTCCAGGGAACGGGCAGTCCGGCGTCAGAGGGGCATACTCTGACCTTCGACTGCTGGTAAGCTTCCAGCACTCCGGGTTGATCGGTTGGAGGCGGCGGAGCGCAGCTCATAGCTTCCCAAGGTTTGGAGGAGCACACAGAATGGGTTTCTTCCGTTTCATGTTCGGGGTTGCACTCGGTCTCGGCGTCGGTTACCTGGCTGGACGGCTCTACGCCCCCTCGACCGGCGTCGCCCTGCAGGCGGAGCTTCGGGCTCGCTACCATTACGTGCGCGACGAGGCTCAGCGAGCGGCGGAGGAGAGGCGACGCGAGATGGAGGACCGCTACCGGTCCGCCAAGCGCTCTGGAGTGGCCCGCATCTGACCGCCGCCGACCGGCTCGACATAGCTGACCTCGACCTGGTAGGGAGCCGGCAGGGCCCCCGCCGTCAGGGCACAGACCATTACTGCCCGAGTCTCCCCAGCGGGTAGCAGCCAGCGACCCCGGTTGTGCCCGTGCAGGGGCAGTGACCGCGTATCCTCCTCGGTCGGGCCTTCGATTGCGACGATGGCGTACCGCTGGTGCGGCAGGGCCCGGGCCGAGAGCAGAACGAAGCCCTGGCTCTCCCACTCGACGGCGGTTGCAGCGCTGCCGGACCCCGGATCGGTGAGCACGGCACCGCCCAGGGCGAACCCTGTGGACTCGATGGCGTCGTCCGTCAGATAGCCGAACCTCAGCAGCAGCCGCTCTCCGGCGTACGGGGTGAGGTCCAGTTCCTGCATTCTCCAGCGGCGGGACGACCCAGTGTATCCCACGCCGGGGCTGTTGCCGAAGGGGTCCTTGGCGGTCATCCCCGAGGCCCTCAGCCACTGCCACGTTCGCCCTTCGTCGGCCGACACGGCGGCATAGGCCCAGTCGTACCACTGCTCGATATCATACCACACCCAGTACCGCAGGTGGGGAGACTGCGCTCCACGGAGGTCCAGCTCCGCGGTGAGGGTAGTGTGGGTGTTGGACCTGTTATCTGACCACCAGACGTGATCGTGCCCGGGCGGGAACTCCGGCACCACGGCAGCCCGGACCTCGCCCTCGAACTTGAGCTCGGCGTCGGCAGCGCCGGTCAGAACGACCAGGTCGCAGCCATACTGGCTGACGGTGTCGCTAAGTGCGGCGTTCTCGCTCAGGACGTGCACTGAAGCCGTCTTGCACGGGCCTTGGGAAGCCCACTCCTCCTCCTGGGACAGTCGGGCAAGGGCTTGGGCCAGCGACCACTGAACGAAGAGGTCATCGAGGGAACGAGAATCCCCGGTCAGTCGGAGATAATGGCGCAGAGCTTCGCTCCCGGGCGAGGGGTCTACGGCAACGGAGAGAAGCGCTTCCTCCCCCAAGACGCCCTGCCAGTAGGAGAGGAAGCTCGCGGCGGAGCGATAGTGAAGGCCGGTCAACTGTGGATCGGGAGACCACCCGAACAGCGGGAAGTCGGAGCATTCGAGGGGCGCCTCCGAGACCGAGCCCTCGGCCAGCTCGGAGAGGCCCTCGTTGAACCAGGTCTCCTCCTGGGGATCCACCACGAACTGCAGCAGATGCTGCAGTTCGTGGGCCACGAGAGGCGCGGAGCAGCCGGAGCTAAGGTTGCAGGAAGCCAGGCTGATGTAGATGGCGTTGGTCTCGTTGCTGTAGGGATGGTCGCGGAACCCGGGCTGGTCCAGGGAAGAGAAGTACCCGCCCATGGCGCTCAAGGTGGCGTAGATCACATCCACCGGGAACAGGTCACGGCGCGACCGAAGGGCGCTCTCGAGGAGAGCGCCCAGTAGGCCGGAGTGCATACTGGACTCCACCTGGGCTACAGCTGCCAGCATTAGGTCAGCGGGCATGTCTATGCTATCCTGAGCCCACACCCGGAAGGACCCGGTGCGCCCCACAAGGACCGTGGGCACTTCGCGGTACTCCCCACGCCGTCCTGCCGCGACCCAGAAGGCACGGCTGGCCGAGCCCGCACCCGATGGAGGCACCGCCGCCCCGGTCGGACGCAGCGCCACTTCCACGTCGCTGACATCAAGGTGGCGGAGGATGACTCCCCCGGCCTGGCTTGGCACGGAAGCACCCTGGAGCCAGGGGCCGCGCGAGCCAGATGCGAGCAGCACCAGCACCAGGCCGACGGTGAGCCGTGGTATCATAGATGATGGTGATCTCACGGTTGACCTCGCTCCGCATTATAGCAGCGGTGCAGATGTGCGGCCACAGGCGGCGCCCGCCGGCCGGGTGGGCGCCCCGCCACGGAGAAATCGAGCGGTGGTGAAGCAAGGATGAAGGAACGTGCCATCACAGTCTTCGTCAGTGCTACGGCGGATCTTGAGCCCGAGCGCGAGGTGGTGGGGGAGGCTTTGGCGCGCTTCCCCGTGGCGCTCCCCTGGCGGATCGCGCGCACTCCGCGTCCAGGTGAGCAGACCCCTGCGGCGTTGGAGGAAGTCCGCCGAAGCGACTTCTGTCTGGTACTTCTCGGTGGAGACATCACTGCCCCGGTGGGGGCGGAGCTGGTGGCGGGCCGCGACGCGGGGGTGCCGGTGTACGTGCTGGTGAAGGACGTTCCCCACACGCCGGCGGAACGCTTCTTCCAGTACAACAGCGTCGAGACCTGGGAGTCGTTCAGCGGCACGGACGAGCTGCGGCGACTGGTAGTGAGGCACATGGCCCAGGGAGTGGTGGATCGCGCCATAGAGCTCGGCCTCTCCGCCGACGAGGCAGCCAGACTGGTGGTGTACCTCAGGGAGGAGAAGCCGGAGGAGCCGGGCGTGGCTGGCCATGGCGAGCCTCAGGGCGCCCAGGATGCGGCTGTGATCGTCTCGGACCGGGAACGGCGTCGCAGGGGATAGAAGTGCCGTGGTCAGTGCCCTAGGACGGGTGCCGACCGGCACTTACAGGAGCAGGCAACATGTTGGCATTGCTAAAGGAAGCACCCGGCTCGGGACACGTGAGGCTGGCGGAAGTGCCCGACCCGCAGGCGGGTCCGGGCCAGGTTCGCATCTCGGTTCAAGCCGCCGGAATATGCGGCTCGGATCTGCATATCCTGCACGACGACATCAAGTTGCTAGTCAGACCGCCGGTCGTGATGGGTCACGAGTTCGCTGGCGTCGTGGATCAGGTAGGCCCGGGGGTGACGAGCTGGCGGGAGGGTGACCGGGTGACGGCCGAGACGACGGTGCGCACGTGTGGCAAGTGTCTCTCGTGCCGCACCGGGGCCTACAACCGGTGCTCTCAGAAGGAGATCCTGGGCTACATCCATGACGGTGCCTTTGCTCCCTACACGGTGGTGTCCGCCGATCGGTTGTATGCCCTGCCGGACGAGGTGGACTTCATCTCCGGTGCCATGACAGAACCGCTAGCCTGCTGCGTGCGCCTGCTGTGCCAGCTGGCGACCATCCGCCCCTACGACCTGGTAGTGGTGGCTGGCCCGGGCGCCATCGGGTTGCTCTGCGCTCAGCTGGCTCGGGCGGCGGGGGCGCGCACCTGCCTAGTGGGCACTGCGGTGGACCGGGACAGGCTGGCGCTGGCCCGGGAGCTGGGAATCGACTGGACCCTGGTCGCGGGCGAGGACGACGTGTCGGAGGTGGTTGCCATGCAGAGCGGCGGCGAAGGCTGCGATGTATTCGTCGAGGCCTCGGGCGCGCCGGCGGCCGCCCGCATGGGTCTGGAACTGACCCGGCGGAACGGGCAGTACGCCCAGATTGGGCTGGCAGGGGAACCGTTCCCCCTCGACTTGTCGCTTCTGGCATACAAGGAGCTGCGCCTGGTGGGATCCCTGGGCCAGACGAGCCCGGCATGGCGGCGGGCCCTGGGGCTGATGGCCTCTGGCGCGGTACGGGTGCGGCCTCTGGCCACGCACGTGCTCGCTCTGTCGCGCTGGCAGGAAGGGTTCGAGCTGTTCGAGCGCAAGGGAGGGATCAAGGTGATCCTGACGCCGGGCCAGTGAGACGCAGGGGATCGCGGTGATCCGGTTCGACATCTTCACCATCTTCCCGGGCATGTTCGCTGGGCCGCTGGGCGAGAGCATAGTGGCCCGGGCGGTGCGCGCTGGGCTCGTCGCATGGGAGGCCCACGACGTTCGCAGCTACGCTACCGACAGGCACAAGACCACCGACGACGTCCCCTACGGTGGTGGTGGCGGTATGGTGATGAAAGCCGAGCCTCTGGTTCGGGCGATCAGATCGGTGGTGCCGGATCGCGATGCGCCCGATGTGGAGGTGGTCCTGCTGACGCCACAGGGACAGGTCCTGACCCAGAGGCTGGCGCGCGAGTTGAGTCACAAGCGCAGGATAGCGCTGATCTGCGGCCGGTACGAGGGCGTGGACGAGAGAGTGCGGGAGCTGGTGGTGACGCGGGAGGTGTCCATCGGGGACTATGTTCTCAGCGGCGGCGAGCTGGCGGCGATGGTGCTGATTGAGGTGGTCACCCGGCTGCTTCCCGGGGTCCTGGGCGACCCGGGAGCTGCTTTCGAAGACAGCCACGCCGACGGCCTGCTGGAATACCCGCACTACACTCGCCCGGCGGAGTTCGAGGGCCTGGTCGTCCCGGAGGTGCTTCTGTCGGGGAACCACGCCGAGATCGTGCGCTGGAGGCGGCAAGAATCCCTCCGGCGTACCCTTCTGCGTCGGCCGGATCTGCTCGATCGGGCGCGGTTGAGCCAGGTGGACCGGGAGTATCTGGCGGAGTTGCGCCGCAGTCTTGATTGATACGTGAAGAGAGACACGTGATACGCGATGGGTAGTAGGCTGCACGAGATGCAACTCACTCATACATCAGGCCGTGCTCTCTTCACTTGTCACGTGTCACGTACCACCTAGAGGGGGAGTTGAACCTGAACAGCGCGAATCTGGGCCTGGGTGTTGACACAGGGGGCACCTTCACTGACGTTGCCGTGGTGGAGATGACCTCCGGCAGGGTGCTTGCATCCGCCAAAGCGCCGACGACGCGCCACGACCTGGCAAAGGGCATTGCCAGCGCGGTGCGTCAGGTGCCCGAGGACCTTCTGAGACGGGTCGGGTTGGTGTCCCTATCCACGACTCTAGCGACCAATGCCATCGTGGAGGGCAATGGCTCGCCTACGTGTCTGGTGCTGATTGGATATGACCGGGAGCTGTTCCGCCGCTATGAGCTGCAGCGGCTGCTGCCGACCGCCAACCTGGCTTTTGTGAAAGGCGGTCACAACGGCATGGGAGCGGAGCAGGAGCCACTGGACGAGAGCGAGCTCCGACGCCTAGCCCGGGAGCAGCGGGACAAGGTGGCTGCCTTTGCCGTCAGCGGGTTCTTCGGGGTGCGCAACGCCGATCACGAGATGCGGGCGAAGCGTATCCTCATCCAAGAGACTGGGCTGCCAGTCACCTGCGGTCACGAGCTGGCCAGCGAGCTCGACTCCGTTCTGCGGGCCGCCACGTGCGCCCTCAACGCCAGCCTGGTGCCCTTGCTGCGCGACCTGATGGTCTCCCTGCGTCGGGCTCTGGATGCCCTGGGAGTGCGGGCTCCGGTCATGGTAGTGCGAGGCGACGGGTCGCTGATGCGGGTGGAGATGGCGCTGGACCGGCCGGTGGAGACCATACTGAGTGGACCGGCGGCCAGCGTGGTGGGGGCGCGAGCCTTGGCCGGATTGCAGGACATGCTGGTGGTGGACATTGGCGGCACCACCACCGACCTCGCCCTGGTGCGCGGGGGGTTGCCGCTGCTGAACCCGAGGGGCGCCACTGTGGGCCGCTGGCGCACCTTGGTGCGCGCTGTGCAGACGGTCAGCAGTGGGCTGGGAGGCGACAGCCAGGTGACCTTGCTCGAGGGGACGCGCCTGTGCGTCGGCCCAAGAAGGGCGGTGCCTCTCGCCTTCGCGGCTCAAGAGCATCCGCAGGTGATTGGCATGTTGGAGGAGACCCTGACTCGGGCCTCGCGACTGGATCCATCTGAGTCGGTGGTCTACCTCGCCGCCCGTTCGGCCGACGGCAACCGGATGAGCCCAGTGGAGCAGCGCATACTGGAGGCGTTGGGTAGCGGTCCTCAGCCGCTTTGGCGCCTGGCCACGCGGGACCCCTGGGTCCACTTCTATCTATCGAACCCGAACCGACTGGAGGGCACCGGGGTGGTGCTGCGAAGCGCCTTCACTCCCACGGATGCGTTGCATGCTTTGGGCGAGTTCGTGGCCTGGGACGCAGAGGCCGCGATGTTGGGGGCGCGGCTCCTGGCCTGGTACCTGCAGGCCAGTCCGGAAGAGGTGAGCCGCCGGGTCCTGCTGGAAGTGCGCCACAGCCTGATCCGGGCCATGGTGGCGGTGCTCGTCAATGGCTCGGGGGGGTCAGCAGTCACGGAAGTCGGTGGGCCCCTGCTGGACCTGGCTCTGTCTGCCGAGGGGAGCGACTTGGAGGTGCGGCTCCGCTCGCGGGTGCCCGTAGTGGGCCTGGGGGCGCCTGCCGGGCACTTCGTCTCCCCGGCTGCTCGTGTCATGGGCGACTCCGCGTGTCTACCGCAGCATCATTCGGTGGCCAACGCGGTCGGCGCCATCTCGGGGTCAGTGGCGGTGCAGGAGTTGGTCAGCGTTCAGCCTGTGTACCGGGCCTCGGGATTGGATGGGTACGTCCTCACCGGCCCGTTCGCCGCGGAGCGATACGGTGAGCGGGAGGCGGCCCTGGAGGAGGCGCAACGGCGGGCCCATAGCCTAGCCAGGCAGGCGGCCGAGGCGGCCGGCGCGGCGGACATCGAGGTCAGGGTGGAGGTGAAGGACCACAAAGGCACGGCCGGCCCGGGCTTCGGCGACCGGCTCTACTTGGGCTCAACCGTCACGGCCACGGCGGTGGGCCGGCCACGGTTCGCCTCGGAGGCTGAGCCACGCCCAGAAGAGGAGGCGCTATGGTGATTCCGGTCTGCTACTTCACGGATGAGGTCTCCCCCGAGATCGAGGAGTCTCTCCGGCTGGGGCGGGAAGCGGGCGCCGAGGCGGTGGAGCTCAGATCGCGTCTCTTCGGCAAGCGGATTGACCAGCTCACGAGAGAAGAGCTGACGCACCTACGGGCCCTGATCGCGGGCCAGGGCATGGCCACTGCCTGTATAGCCTCCAGCTTCGGCAAGTGCGAACTGGACTCGGAAGAGGAGTGGCGAGAGCACCAGGCCATCCTTGAGGGCGCCATTCGGGCAGCGCAGGCTCTGGGTACTAGCCTCATCCGCGTGTTTCCCTTCTGGACGCCCGGGCGCCGCGACCTGCCTCGGCCCGGGCTGGACCGGTACCTTGGCCGCATAGTGGAGCGCCTAGGCTGGGCGGTAGGGCGGGCCCAGGCAGAGGGCGTGGTCCTGTGCTTCGAGACTGAGGCCGCCACCCACTGCGGAACGTGCAGCGAGGCGCACACCATCATCGGGGCGCTGGGGCCGTCCCCGGCGTTGGGCCTGGTCTGGGACGTCAACAACGCGTGGCACGCGGGCGGAGAGGATCCCATCGAGGACTGCTATCCCCTAGTTGGCCACCTGGTGAAGCACCTGCACGTGAAGCCAAACGCTCGGGGCAACATCGAGACCATCGCCGGCTCCGGGCGCTGCTACGCTGAGTTGCTGCAGCTGCTGCAGCGCGATGGCTACGGAGGAGCGGCCAGCATCGAGCACTGGGGCTCGCCCTGGGCCATGCTGGAGGGTATCCGCCAATTGCGCCGGCTCCGGGGCTCGCTGGGTTAGCCCCGACAGACCGGTTCAGGCTGGGGTGAGCCCGTCGGGCAAGGGGGGTCACATGAACCTTCTGGTCCGTAAGCTCATAGACCTATACGAAGGGCTCATGAGGCGGTACTACTCCTGGCGCTACGGCCCGGTGGCGCGACGATTGGGAACGACCGAGGGCGACGAGTCCCGTGGGTTCATTGTCATACAGATTGACGGCCTGAGCCACGCGACGCTCCTGGAGGCGGTGGCACGGGGCTACGCTCCTCACATCGGTCAGCTGCTCCGGTCGGGCCAGGGCGAGGCCTATCGCTGGTTCTCCGGGGTGCCGAGCACGACGCCGGCGGTGCAGGCTGCCATCATGTATGGCAGCAGTGAGGGCATCGTGGGCTTTCGCTGGTACGAGAAGGAAAGCGGCCAGGCTATCGTCTGCAAGTTCCCCGGCACCCTGAGCCAGATCCAAGCCCGGGTGAGCGCCGGACGCCGCGGCATCCTGGAGGGCGGTGCCAGCTACGCCAACATGTTCGACGGGGGAGCTTCGACCTCGCTCTTCACCCTCTCCGCCATCGGCCGTACCAGCATCCTACGGAAGATGGGCGGCCTCTCGCTTTTCCTGGTCCTGGCGTTCAGCCCCGTTCGTGTGATGCGCATCCTGGCCCTGTCGGTATGGACCTACTTGCTAGGGGTGTGGCGGCGGTTGTCGGCACTGTTCTGGCCCAGCAAGTATGGCCAGCTCAGTTTCCTGTCACCCTTCGTCCA
Source organism: Anaerolineae bacterium (assembly GCA_013178015.1). Taxonomy (NCBI): domain Bacteria; kingdom Bacillati; phylum Chloroflexota; class Anaerolineae; species Anaerolineae bacterium. The sequence goes on along the minus strand of JABLXR010000012.1, from coordinate 71,005 downwards.
CGTGCTGACCGACGTGGTGGTGCGAGAGATAGAGACTTTCGCTGTCCTGGTGGACATCTATCGCGGCGTTCCGGCCATCTACGCCAACTACAGCAGCTACGATGAGTGGGCGCACCGCTTCGGGCCCACCGACGGCCATGCCCTCCGCGCCGTCAAGGCCATAGACAGCCAGGTGCAGCAGGTGGATCGGATGCGTCGCCGGTGGGGCGGGCGGCCATACGACCTGTACCTTCTCTCCGACCACGGCATGACACCGAGCGTTCCCTTCGAGACCGCTTTCGGGCAGTCGCTGGGCCAGTTCGTGGATAGCTGCATCGAGGCACCCACCCGCACCGATGAGGCTCGCGCGGGGGCGGTGGGTCTGCGGGGAGCCTCTTCTCTGCTGGGCTACGAGGTGGGAGTGGCGGAGGACGACCTGGAAGGGCTCCCCTCGGACGCGGCCCGAAGCCTGCGGCTGTCCCTGGAAAGGCGGGCGGAAGAGGAGATCACCGAGTTGCCTGGCCGGACTGACGTGGTGGTGCGGGACTCGGGGCCGCTCTCCCACGTGTACTTCAGCGTGGTCCCTGAGGGTCCCATGGACCTGTCGGCGCTGGAGGAGGTCTACCCGGGCCTGGTCAGGCGTGTGGCCGACCATCCTGGCATCGCCGTGGTCGGGGTGCGAACCGCGGTTGGTCCCCAGTTGGTGACGGCTGAAGGCACGTATCCTTGCCGGCCGGGACAGGGGGAGGCAGCCTTCGCCGACCTGGCAGACGCTACCGCCATCGTCACCAGCCTGCGGGATCTGCTAGCGCACCCTAGTGCCGGCGACCTTGTGTTGTTGGGCCGGTGGAACTGGTGGGGCCGGCCTGACCTGGTGGTCACTTTCGAGCGGCAACGGGCTACCCATGGCGGCGTCGGCGGCGAGCAGTGCTACCCCTTCATCATCGGAGTCACGCGCGAACCGGTGGACCTCTCCGACGTCCGCGGTCCGACGGACATCTACCGGCTCTTGCTCTCTTACCGGGTACGGGAGATGTGGCCCGAGTCGGTCGACGCAACCGAGGTGACTGCAGGCCTGGATGCCTAGCTGGGGAGCCGGGCCTGTTCAGGGTGATCAGCTAGGGCCTTCTAGGGTCCCCCAGGGCGACGGCCGCCGAGCGTCCTAAGGAGGAGATGACAGGTTTCTTGTAGCCGGCCTGGCATGCTACAATGGAATGTTGATGGCCCTGAAACACGCGGACAGGCACATGACCTACACCGAAGCCGTAGACTGGCTGTGGAGCCTCACCGACTACGAGCGTCGTACCGGATACGATTACTCGCCGGAACGTTTCGACCTGAGGCGCGTTGACGCGCTGCTGGGCCGATTGGGGGACCCCCACCGGGGAATGCGGCTGGCGCACGTCGCCGGAACAAAGGGAAAGGGGTCCACTTCGGCGATGATGGCCTCGGTGTACGGGGCAGCGGGCCTCCGAGCGGGTCTCTACACCTCACCGCACCTGCACACGGTGCGGGAGAGGATTCGAGTGGGGGGTGTGCCCATCAGCCGAGAGGACTTCGCCGCCGCAGTTGTGGCGGTCGCGCGAGCCAAAGAAGGGATACAGGGCATAACCAGCTTCGAGGCTCTCACAGCGGCCGCTCTCCTGCACTTCCGGCAGGCGATGGTGGACGTGGCCGTGATGGAAGTGGGTCTGGGGGGACGGTTGGATGCGACCAATGTGATCGCTCCTTTCGTCTCCGTGATCACCTCCATAAGCCGGGATCACACTGCAGTGCTGGGAGATACGCTGGCCGCCATCGCTAAGGAGAAGGCGGGCATCCTGAAGCCCGGCGTTCCGGCGGTGAGCGCCGCCCAAGCGCCGGAAGTGACGTCAGTGATCCAAGACCGGGCTGGGGAACTGGGTTGTCCTCTGGAGTGGGTGGGGACAGACTGGCGTTATCGGCTGGGGCCGGCTGACGATCGGGAACAGGAGTTCGACCTTGCCGGGCCTGCCGCCTGCCTGGGCGTGTATGATCGGACCTACCGTCTGCCCTTGCTGGGGGAGCATCAGATCGAGAACGCGGTCCTGGCGGTGGCGGCGGTAACCCACTCGCCGGTGGAGTTGGGCGTACGGCCGGAACATGCGAGAGCGGGCCTGGAGGCGGTGAGGTGGCCAGGCCGACTGGAAGTCCTGCTTCGGCAGCCCTATCTGGTCCTCGATGGCGCCCACAACGACGACTCCTTCCGCCGGTTGCGGGAGGCTCTGCAGCGGCACTTCCAGTATGGGGAGCTGCATCTGGTGTTCGGGGCTTCCCGAGACAAGGACGTGAGGAGTATGCTGGCAGCCATCCGTCAACCGGGCCTAACCGTGTACGGATGCCGGAGCCGCCACGATCGAGCCGCCGATCCGGGTGCGGTTGGAGCGGCCGCAGCAGACCTGGGCCTGAGGCACGTACTCTTTCCCTCGGTGGACGAGGCTCTCTGGGCGGCGCTCGATTCGGCTGGCGAGGGCGACTGCGTGTGCGTCGCCGGGTCGCTGTTCGTGGTGGCAGCGGCCAGGGAAGCCGTCGCCCGGCGATACGGGCGGGTGGACGAGGCAGAGGGCGAGACCGAGGTTGTATCAGTTATTGATGATTGGAGGGTGTCCCTTGTTGGAACGTGACGAAGAGCTATACGGGGTGCAGGTGGAGGAAGTAGAAGAGCTTCCGGTGCTGCCCCTCAGGGATACAGTGGTATTCCCACACATGGTGGCGCCGCTGATGGTGGGGCGAGACCGTTCGGTGCGGGCGCTGGAGAGCGCGGTCAGGAACGAGTCCGACCTGGTGGTGGTCACTCAGAGACACGCCGAGGTGGCCGACCCAGGCCGAGGCGACCTGTACGAAGTGGGTACCGTTGTCTCGGTGGCGCGCACTCTACGCATGCCGGACGGTACCACCAGCGTACTGGCCCAGGGCCAGGGGAGAGTGCGCATCGTCGACGTACTGGATGACGGCCCCTTCCTGCGGGCGCGCGTAGTCCGCATCACCGAGTCGCGGGCGTCGGGGCTTCCTGTAGAGGCCCTCATGCGCGCGGTGCTCACTCTGTTCGAGCGCTGCGTGCACCTTTCGGACAACATGCCCGAGGATGCCTACGTGGCGGCTATGAACATAGACGATCCGGGCTGGCTGGCCGACATGATAGCCTCCATCCTGACCACTGAGCTGGGGCAACGCCAGGACCTACTGGAGACGCTGGACCCGGTGGCCCGCCTGCAGAAGATCAGCATGCTGCTGGCCAAAGAGCTGGATGTCCTGGAGCTGGAGGACCGCATCCAGTCTCGGGTCCAGGAGGAAGTGGATCGGTCTCAGAGGGAGTACTTCCTGCGAGAGCAGATGCGGGCCATCCAGAGGGAGCTAGGGGAGAACGATCCCTTTGAGCAGGAGATGGACGACCTGCAGGAGCGACTCCTAGAGGCCGAGATGCCGCCGGAGGCCCGCGAGCGAGTGGAGAGGGAGCTAGCGCGGCTGCGTACCATGCCGCCGGGCTCTCCTGAGAGCGGTATCATCCGTACCTACGTGGAGTGGCTGCTGGACCTGCCCTGGGCCAGGGCCACCGAAGACGACATGGATGTGACCCACGTCGCCGACGTGCTGGATCGGAACCACTACGGCCTGGAGAAGGTGAAAGAGCGCATCGTCGAGCACATAGCCGTCCGCAAGCTGGCCGGCGAGACTATGCGCACGCCCATTCTCTGCTTCGTCGGCCCTCCGGGCACGGGGAAGACCTCGATAGGGCGTTCCATCGCCGAGGCTCTGGGGCGGAACTTCGTGCGAGTTAGCCTGGGGGGAGTGCGTGACGAGGCCGAGATTCGCGGCCACCGACGCACCTACATCGGGGCGCTGCCGGGCCGGATCATTCAGACCATGCGGCGTGCAGGGTCGGTCAACCCAGTCTTCATGCTGGACGAGATTGACAAGCTAGGCTACGACTTCCGCGGAGACCCGTCAGCAGCTTTGCTGGAGGTGCTGGACCCGGAGCAGAACAACTCTTTCTCCGATCACTATCTGGAGGTCGCTTACGACCTCTCCAAGGTGATGTTCATCACCACGGCCAACTGGCTGGATCCGGTTCCGGACGCTCTCCGAGACCGGATGGAGGTGATCGAGTTCCCGGGCTACACCGAGGACGAGAAGGTGGCCATCGCCCGCCAGTTCCTGATACCCAAGGAGCTTCGGGAGCATGGTCTGGCTCGGGTAGCGTTCTCGGATGGGGCTCTGCGGCAGATGATCCGGGAGTACACCTACGAGGCAGGCGTCCGCAACCTGGACCGGCAGATCGCCAACGTCTTTCGCAAGATCGCCCGGCGCGTGGCCGAAGGGAAGGCGGCACCCACCCGCATTAGCGCTCGCTCGTTGTCCGCCTACTTGGGCGTGCCCAAGTTCACGTATGGGCTCAAGGAAGAGGAAGACCAGGTTGGCGTGGCCACCGGCCTGGCCGTCACCGAAGTAGGCGGCGACGTGATGACCGTAGAGGTCACAGCTATGGAGGGTAAAGGCTCTCTTCTGCTCACTGGCCAATTAGGCGACGTGATGCAGGAATCGGCCCAGGCCGCGCTCTCCTATGCCCGCGCCAACGCTGCCGCCTTCGGCCTGGAGGACGTGGACTTCGACAAGCTGGACCTGCATGTGCACGTGCCGGAAGGTGCGGTGCCCAAGGATGGTCCATCGGCCGGCATCACCATCGCCACCGCCATCCTCTCGGCCCTCACCGGTCGGCCGGTGCGGCGCGAGGTAGGGTTGACGGGCGAGATCACCCTACGGGGCAGGGTGCTGGCCATCGGGGGCTTGAAGGAGAAGATCCTGGCGGCTCACCGCGCCGGGCTAGAGACGATAGTCATCCCGAGGAAGAACGAGAGGGAGCTGGTCGAGGTGCCGCGGCGCATCCGGCAGAAGATCAGGTTCGTGTCGGCCGACAGCATGGACGACGTGGTCACCGTGGCGTTGGCCGGCGAGCAGGACAGACAGCGGACACGCAGAACGGGGCGACACAGGAGAAGCGCCTCGGTTCCCTAAGTCACTCGGCAGGTCCAGACGCCGGTGGGGCGCCCATCTACTCGGATGGGCGCCCGCTTCGTATGCCCCCCTTGCGTTCGGTCCAGGGAACCCCCGGAGGAACGTCCCGGTCGTACAGGAGGCGGAGAAGCAGCACTTGCCTGCGGGAGGCCGGATCGTTCGGAAGCGGCAGGCGGTTAGCGTGGAGACGCTTGGCCGCCACCAAGAGCAGGATGGCCACCGCCCCCCAGACGACCGCGGCGTATTGGCCGCTCAACCGGGCCAGGACAGGAAGGGACGCGAGAGCCAGGATGTCGGCGAGCGGCGCCCGGCGGAAGGCGGAGCCGATGAAGTGCACACCCACGATCCAAGCTACCCCCAGCGGGAACAGCGGCAGGAGCGACCCTAGAGTGGCCGCCATGCCCCGGCCGCCGGTGAACGACAGGTAGAGCGACCAACAGTGTCCGGCGACTGCGCCCGCCCCAGCGGCCATGGCGGCCCACTCAGACCCAGTCATGCTGAGTGCTCCCCACACGGGCAGAATCGCCTTTAGGAGGTCCGTCGCCACCACGGGGACGAACGCCCAGGGGGAGACGTGGGCCATAATGTTGGCCCCGCCGACGTTGCCGCTGCCATAGTCACGAATGTCTATGCCCTTTAGCACTCGGCCGGCGATGTAGGCTGCGGGTATGGACCCGGCGAGATAGCCGACGATCAGCCATAGGAGGAGCGACACGAAATCGGGCATCTCTCAGTCTCCTCGTGCGCGATGGTACGGACGGGTGCTGACACCATCAGTCTACAACGGCAGCCAGGGTCGTTGACAACCTCGGAGGGCGATTCCTATAATGCCGGCGCCTTTCGAGACCGCAAGCGATAGTGAACTCAGCCACGATGGAGGGATGCAGCATGAAGATCGGCATCTTCACGGCTTTGTTTCAGGATCGGCCGCTGGAGCAGGCACTAGACGTAATCGCTGAGATGGGCCTCGAAGCGGTCGAGATAGGTACAGGTGGATATCCAGGCACGGCTCACGCCGACCCCGCGGTTCTCCTGGGCGATGAGGCGAAGGCTCGCGCCCTCAGGCAGGCAGTGGAGAGCCGAGGGCTGACGATCAGCGCTTTCAGTTGCCACGGGAACGCGGTACATCCGGATGCGGCGTTTTCCCGCGCTTCGCACGAGTCTTGGCGGCAAACGGTACTCCTGGCGGAGAAGCTGGAGGTCCCGGTGGTCAATACCTTCTCCGGGTGCCCTGGTGGATCTCCTAACGACAGGTACCCCAATTGGGTCACCTGCCCCTGGCCCGACGACTTCCTGAAGGTGCTGGACTACCAGTGGAATGAGGTGCTGATCCCTTACTGGGCGGAGGAGGAGAAGTATGCCCGCTCTCACGGGGTGAAGATCGCTCTGGAGATGCATCCTGGGATGAGCGTATACAACCCGGAGACGGCTCAGAAGCTGCGGCAAGCCACCGGCAGCTACTTGGGGGTAAACTTCGACCCCAGTCACCTGTTCTGGCAGGGCATCGACCCGGTGCAGGCGGTCCGCTCGCTAGGTGAGGCCATCCATCACGTCCATGCCAAGGATACGAAGGTGGACGCCTTGAATGCTGGCCTCAACGGCGTGCTGGACACCAAGCCTTACTCAGATGAGATCCATCGCTCGTGGCTATTCCGCTCGGTGGGCTACGGCCACGATCTGATGTTCTGGAAGGACTTCGTCAGCAACCTGCGGCTGGTGGGCTATGACTACGTGCTCAGTATCGAGCATGAAGACTCGCTCATGTCACCGATGGAAGGGCTGCGCAAGGCGGTGGAGACGCTGAGGCAGTCTGTGATCAGCGAACCGCCGGGGCAGATGTTCTGGGCTTGATGATCATTGTGTTGGTTACGGGAGCGGTCGGGAGGGAGGGCGCTCGATGAGACATGCTGTTTTCACTGTGATGCTGCCCGAGTGGACACCCGAGGAGGCTGTCGGCAAGCTGGCGGAGGCGGGCTATGACGGGGTGGAGTGGCGGGTGCACCAGCTCTCATCGGCAGCGCCGGGAAGCGTACCGGCGGCGATGCGATACTGGGCCGCCAACCGGTGCACCCTGGATGCAGACACTCTGCCTGAACGGGCGGCCGAGGTGCGCCGGATGACGGAGGCTGCTGGCCTCGAGATGCCCGCTCTGGGCACCTACGTCACCTGTGAGGAACTGGAGAAGGTGCGCCGACTGATGGGGGCGGCCGCAGCGATGGGTGCTCCCATGATGAGGGTGGGCCCGCCCCGGTTCGACGGCAGCCAGAACTACAATGACGTGTTCGCCCGGGCGGTGGACTTGTACGGCAAGGTAGAGGCCGCGGCCCGCGAGAGCGGCGTCAAGGCCACTATCGAGATTCACATGAACACCTTGACGCCAAGCCCCGGCCTGGCCCAGCGGCTGGCATCGCACTTCGACCCTCGATATGTAGGCGTGATACTGGACGCGGGCAACATGGTCTATGAAGGGTTCGAGAGCTATGCCATGGCGGTGGACCTGCTGGGCCCGCATCTGGCCCACGTACACGTGAAGAATGCGGCGTGGCAGGTGGTAGGCGAGGAGGGTGGCCGGACCCTATGGAAGTGTGACGCCGCCGCCATGTGGGAGGGGATCGCCGACTACCCTGCGTTGCTCGCTGCTCTGAGCCGAAGTGGCTATGGTGGCTACCTCTCGTTCGAGGACTTCAGCCAGGGGATGTCTACTGAGGAGAAGCTGATACGGAATCTGGAATACATCCGCGGCTTGGAGGCCGCCCCAGCAGCGATGAGCTGATCAGATGAGCGCCCTCTAGCTAGCTCGATAGCGATACCTAAGCGAGGCCGGCGAAAGTGCTCGCCGGCTTCGCTGCAATTCACGACCCTCTTACGGCAGTTTTACGCTCTCATTACTGATGCCGCTTGGCCAGGCGGTCCATACTGGCGCCAGCACGTGCTAGGAGGGTCGCGCCGGTGAGGCGATCGCTGGCGCTCGCGTTTCTGGCCACAGTCGCCGTCGCCGGCGCCTTCGCCTACTACCAGGTGGGCGAAGGGGCGGTTGCGCCACTGCCAGCTGCCGGGCAGCCATGGGCACTGGAGGCAGTGGTGAACCCAGGCGAGGGCCTGGTGGTGTGGCATCCTCTCGGCGCTCGGCTCAGAGTCCTCCCTCAGACCTTCGACCGGCCCACCCGCGTTCGCATGGCGCCCGAGGAGGTCTTCCCTCTTTCTCACTCTCTGGCCGCATCAGTCTGGTCGCTGGAGGCGGATGGAGCGGACTTCGCCCGACCCATCGAGCTGGTCCTGCCCCTGCACACGGAGGCATCGCAGGCGGAGGAAGTTGAGACCTTCGCGGTGTTCTGGGACGGGGCGCACTGGTCTCGGTCTCCTGGGCTGGTGCCGGCGGATGGGAGCGCAGTGAGGGTGCTGGCGACCCACTTCAGCCTGTGGAGTGTGGGCCAGGATCCGGTGACACATCTGGGCAACGATCAGACGGCGCCCTCCATACTGCTCCTCTCCATCCCGGCCGAGGTAGAGAGCGGTCAGGAGCTCGAGGTCGGGTACGCCGTGGCGAACCTGGGCCCTTCGGATCTGGAGGGCTACGGGGAGGTCACCGTATCGTTGAGGGGAGCGGGAGGGGTGAGCCAGGCCTCCAGCGGGGCGCTGGAGGATTGGGATGGCGCCGATGGCCCGCTAGGAAGCATAGCCTACGTGGCTGGCATCGAGCTGACCGAGGCGCTTACTGGAATAGCAGCGGTCGATGCTGCGACTTTGGCACCACTTCGGGTACCGGCTGGCGAGCCAGGACTGGCGCGGGCGCAGGTCAGGCTCACGTTCTATGACACCTCCGGACGGCCGGTCAGCTCGGCTACGGCTGAGCGTGTGATCACGGTGAGGGGGGCCGGGGATTCGGCGGGGGAGGCGCCCGAGGTGGTTCGTACGCCGGTGCTGCCGGAGCGGGTTGACACGGTTCGAGAACCGGGAGCTCCCCTGTCACTCCACCCAACCGGGGTGGCTAGCGAGGACTTCGATGACGCGGCGACTTTCACCGGGGCAGAAGGGCGTGACGTGGCCCGTGAGTGGGGAGCGTATCAGACCGGTGTAGTGGCCCAGTTCACGGCGAGCAGCGCCGGGCTGGAGCAGTCACGAGCGCAGGTGCTGCGGGCTAGGGGGGCTACTCGCGTGGGGATCATGCGACCGGTAGCCGGCTTGCGCAGAGGAGAGCCGCACCACATTCAGGTGCAGTATCGCCTGGAGGTGGCAGAGGAATCCGAGAGCCTGGCCCGAGTGCGCCTCGGCGTAGATCCCTTTGGAGGCACGGACCCCACCGCGGTGTCGGTGGTGTGGGCTGAGGGAGCCGTCCACGGGGCGTGGACCAGCCTGATGCTGGCTGACGTCCTGGCCGAGGGGGATGTAGTGACGGTGTTCCTGGAGCTCTCCGACCCTGAACCGGGACAGGGTTCCACAGCGTACCTGGACGCGCTGGAGGTGCAGGCGGAGCATGCGCGCCAGATGCCGGATCTGGCGGTTGAGGGCATATGGGCCGAGACACCACCTGAAGGGGTGTGCGAAGGGTCGCCGGCTCGCCTGATGGTGCAGGTCCGCAACCGTGGGGGAGGGAGAGCGTCGAGTTTCAATACGGTCGTCGGAGGTGTAGACGGAGCCTGCGGGCCCTGGCGGGTGCGAGGGCTGGAGTCGGGAGAGGCCTTTGTGTTCGCCTGTGAACTGAGCGAACCTGGTAGCTGGTCCGTTCGGGTGATAACGGATGCCAGCAACTCCGTCGCAGAGACGGACGAGAACAACAACTGGCTGCAGCGTGACGTACTGGTCCCGGCCTGCTTGCCTACCGCTACCCCCGCGCCGACCGCCACGCCGGCACCAAAGGTCACCCCAGCTCCACTCTCTACTGCAGCGCGAACAGTCACCCCCACGGCGGAGCCCTCGTCGTCCTCGGCGCCGTCCGGCTGCCGGGAGGCGGGCGCGCCCCTGTGCCTGGGTAGCGTAGTGCGGTTCCGGTACCTGGATGCCGATTGGACACTTAGCCTGGATGGGTGGAGGCGAGAGCCAGACCCGACCGATGCCAGGTGGGTGAAGGTGGTAGCGTGGGGCACCATGACCCGGCACCGACGCCACGACGTCGAGCGTCTGCTGGCCACGACGGGCGACGCCGATCTGGGGCGAATCCTCGGATTGACGCTGGTGGACGACCACGGGCATAGCCACGTGGCCAGCGAAGCACGCCTGGAGGGGCCGCTTTCGGTTCCGGCACGCTTGCAGTTCGAGGACTTGAGGAACCTCTGGGGACGCTTCTACTTCGAGGTGTCCGGGTTTCCCTCGCCGTCAGCCATCAGCGGAGCCACGGTTCGGGTGGGGCTCCCATCGCTCAGTGCCGATGGCATACCTCTGGAGTTTCTCTACCTGCCGGGCGAGGAGGAGGGCGAGGCTCCCAGGCGCGTGCCCACCGCCGCTCCCAATCTGCCGCCGGGGGCGATGGTGGACGAGGAAGAGATTGAGGTCATGGCCTACCTCTCCTTGTCGGCTGATGCCCAGGCCTCTGCCGATGGGGGGCTGCTGACGATAGACTTGCGGTTCCGCAACCAGGACTACGTGGCCTTGAGGCCGAACCTCGGCCCAGCGCTGGTGATCAACTCCGACTGGCAGTACGGCGCCTACCTGGGTCGCGGGGCGAACCAACCCGTGAACTGGCGACAGGCGGCCGCGGTCTGGGAGGAGCTGTCCCAGGAAGGAGTGCCGCCGCTGACGGGCGGAGACTCCGCAGCATACGTGCTCAGGGCCTACGCTCTCGCCCCCGCGGGACGAGGGCCTTGGGAGGATCCGGTCTTGTGGTTCCCCGAGCTGGGTCGGGCGCTGAGACTGAGGCTGGACCGCTAGAAGGCGGTATCCGGCCCTTGTTGACAAGTGACGAAGGAGGCGCGATGGGACACACGTCGCGCCTCCTTCGTCACTTCTGGGGCGCCACGCGTTGCGCGCGGCGCCTTCTCTACTCACACTATCCGCCGGCCTGAACCTTGATGCTGCGCGGCCTGATCTCCGCCGCCTTGGGCAGGGTGAGGGTGAGGACCCCGTCCTTGAAGGAGGCCTCCGCCTTGTCCGCCTCCACCGGCACGTTCAGGGTCACCACCCGGCGGAAGGGGCCGGTAGCCCGCTCCTGCACCACGTAATCCACGTTCTCGATGGGGGGCTTGATCTCGCCCCGGATGGTGACGGTGTCGCCCTCCACGGTGACATCTACGTCCTCGGGCTTGACGCCGGGCACGCTCATGAGGATGACGATGTCCTCATCGGTGCTGTAGATGTCCAGAGGGGGACGCAGAGCCCTACCGGTGTCCCCTCTCCAGGTGAAGGGGCGCACGAAGCTGTCTTCGAAGAGGCGGTCCATCATCTGCCGCAGGCTCACCGCCTCCGCTAGCGGATCCCAACGCGTGATGTCTCTCATATCTACCCTCCATTGCCTACACACATCATCTAGGTAAGCTGTGTCTAGCAGTTTGCCACCCAGGAGGTGAACGTCTAGGCGCCCTTGACCTGTATGCGGCGGGTCCGCTCCTTCTCGGCCTTGGGTAGAGCCAGTCTCAGGATACCGTTCTCCAGCCTGGCATCCGCCTTATCCGCGTTCACCTCTGAAGGCAAGGTGACACTCCGCTGCATTACGCCGCGGTAGCGCTCTCTGTAGAAGTACTTCTCGTCCGACACGTCTTTGCTCTTGCTCGTCTCGGCCCTAATGGTGAGGACATTCCCTTCCACCCGGACGTCCACGTCCTCCGACTTCACCCCGGGGACCACCGCTTCCACCACGACGTGATCACCTTCATCGTAGACGTCCAGGGCCATGCCACGCTCGCCTGCCCGCGCGAAGTGCGTCCAGGGACGCACGAATGATTCCTCGAACAGGCGATCAATGGCTTCACGCAACGTCATAACCTCGCGATTCTCTCGTGGTACTAGTTCCGCCATGACAACCTCCCAACCAAACGCGTTGTTTTGCACCAAGCAGGATGTTAGCACTCTCGATACGAGAGTGCAAGCGGCATCTAGGGCAACTGTAGGCGCTTGTGCGGCCCTGGCGCCGGCTAGGAGCCAAAAGAACGGCCGCGGGCGTATGCTCGCGGCTTCTTTCTAGGGCTTTCTTCGTTTTTCGCTGCAGTAGTAGTTGCCTAGTCCCGTCGGACACCACCGAGGAGGGTGAGGAAGTAGAGCAGGGTGCTTATGGCTTGGGCCAGAGCGGCCACGTAAGTGAGCGCGGCAGCGTTGAGCACAGTCCTGGCGGCGGGGACCTCCTGGCCAGCGATGAGCCCAGAGGACTGAAGCATGTGCAGGGCACGGGAGCTCGCGTTGAGCTCGACTGGCAAGGTGACAAGGGCAAACACCGCCGCGGCGGCGAAGCCGAGTACTCCAATGAGTGCCAGCTCGGGGCTAGCGGCCAGGAGGCCAATGAAGAAGAGGATGGGTCCCAGCCAAGAGCCCAGGTTCACCAGGGGCACGATGCCAGAGCGCACTCGCATCGGTGTGTAATCGGTGGCATCCTGGACGGCATGCCCGACCTCGTGGGCTACCACTGCCACTGCGGCCACCGAGGCGGACTGAGCCACGGGCCGCGAGAGGCGGAGAGTCTTGGTGCGAGGGTCGTAGTGGTCGCTCAGGGTGCCCGCGGTTCCCTCGATCTCCACGTGACCGAGACCAGCGGCGGAGAGCAGTTCCCGCGCCGCTGCCAGCCCCGTCACGCGGCGGTAGTTGGGGACCCGCATGTACTTGTTGAACGAGGTTTGGACCCGGAACTGGGCGTATAGGCCCAGCAGGAGGGCCGGCAGGGCAAAAAGCCAGTAAGTGGGGTTATAGAACAGGAACGGCATGATTCACCTCGAGCATCCCCGATAGGGCCTGCTGAATAGGGCCAACGTCGGCATTGTACGTAGAGCTATCAACGCGATTATACCGACGTTCGGGACGGGCCGCACCTTCTAGGTGGCGCCAACGGACGCGGGCATGCCGGGAAGGTAGTTGAGCGGCACCTTGGCCACGTACGTGTACAGCGGGTCCACGAACTGGGTGCAACGGGCTTCCAGGATCTGGCCCAGCAGCAGAAACACTTCGCGTTCGTCCAGGGCGTAGTCGTCTGCCAGCCAGTAGATTAGGTCCTGCACGGCCAGGCGGAAGGCGTCCTCGGCGGGGCGGGCGCACCCGAAGCAGCCGATGTGGGTGGAATCCATGAAGCGAGGCCAGGTCATGCGCTTCGGCCGCACGAGCACCTTTACCTTGAGCTGCACCGTTGCCCGGCACTCGATACCCCCGCCGCAGCAGATCTCTCCGTCGCCCTGGATGGCGTGCACGTCGCCCACGTGGAGCAGCCCGCCCTCGACGTATACGGGAAGGTAGACCGTGGCACCGGTGGTGACCTCCTGGGCGTCGAGGTTGCCTCCGTAAGGGCCGTTGCGGCTGTTGAGGAATTCCTCGAACTCGGGCGCCGTGCCCAGAGTGCCGACCATGGGGCGGATGGGCAGCTTGAGCTGATCGCTCCACTCCACGAGACCGTCGTGGATGCGCACCGTCTTGGTGACCACGCCCCATTCCTTCTGGCGGATCCAGTCGGGGAAGGGATTGGCGCCGGGGCCGAAGCCGGTGTAGCCCAGGTTGTCTGGCACGATGGACTCCACCGTGACAGCGAGCATGTCGCCGGGCCGGGCGCCTTGGACGTAGGTGCAGCCGCTGGAGGGATTGGGGCCGCGGCCTATGCCCGGTCGGTAGGCGTCGGAGAGGTCTTGAAGCCAGTCGCCGGAGCAGAGCTCGGTCTCGACCAGGAAGCTCTCGCCGGGTTCCACCGTGAGAGTAGGACGGTTGTTGCGGCTGTGGGTGTAGTACAGGACGTCGCGGGTCTGTTTCTTCATGGGTGTCATCTCCCGGTGCGGTAGTTGTCGGTTGCGGCACCTCGGGTGCGTGCGGCTAAGAAGACGCTGCGAGGGCATGATAGCGGGGAGGCTCCTCCGAGTCGAGGGGGGGCGAAGCGTAGCTTACCTCGCGGGTGTGGTAGACTTCCTCGTGATCGCGGAGGTAGCGTATGGCAGACGTCCTGTATGTCCACCCGGCCAAGCACGGCACGGCCAAGTCCTTCCGCGGCTTGGGGACCACGTATCCGTTCATGCCCGTGGGCGTGGTGGGATTGGTCAACCTGCTAAGGTCCGAGGGCATCTCAGTGCGGGGCATCAACTACCCGGCCGAATTGGCTCGGGAACCCGACTTCGATCTAGCGGCGTCGATCGGGACCGGCGGAGGAGCGAGGGTAGTCCTGATCGACCTGCACTGGTACGAGCACTGCTTCGGAGCCATTGACGTAGCCCGCCTGTGCAAGCGCTTGATGCCCGATGTAGCGGTGATCCTGGGAGGCATCACGGCCACTATCTACGCCCGCGAGATCCTGGCGTCCCATTCTAGCGTGGATTGCGTAGTCCTGGGCGACGCAGAGGCGACACTAGTCCCTCTCGTGCAGACGCTGATCGCCGGTCGAGACCCTGCGGAGCAGAATCTGCCGAACCTGGCTCTGCGTCGCGGGGGAGAAGTGGTGGTGCACGCTCCGACGTTCTGCGCTCAGCCAGAACTCCTGGATAGGCTCGACTTCGTGGACCTAAGCTTCCTCGATCATCCGGACTGGTATCGCCGCATGCAGTTCTCTGCCACCGGCCTGACTGCTGACGATGAAAGGAACACTGGGCACTGGCTGTGCATCGGCCGTGGCTGCAGCCTCAAGTGCTCCTTCTGTGGCGGCGGCCGAGAGGCCCAGCGTGCCATCTTCGGGCGCGAAGCCGCGGTCATGCGATCGCCGGAGCGGGTAGCCAACGACATCGGCCGGCTGGCGGACTTGGGGGTGCGACAGGTGTCACTAAGCTTGGACCCGTGCCTGGCCGGGCCGCAGTACTGGCGGCCCCTACTCAAGCGACTGCGTGAGGCTGGAATCATGATCGGCCTATACAACGAGCATTTCGCCCTGCCCGGGCGGGAGTTTGTGCGCGACTTGGCGGAAACGGCCGACGTCACCTATAGCGAGCTCGGCTTCACCCTTCTCTCGGGCTCCGAGGCAGTACGGCGACGCAACGGCCGGCACTTCAGCAACCGTGACTTTCTGCGGCTCCTGGAGCTGCTTAGAAGCATCGGCATGCCCATCTACGTCTACTTCTCGCTGAACTTGCCGGGCGAGAATGAGAAGACGCTGGAGGAGACGCTTTCTCTGGCAGACCGAATCGCGGGGATGTATCCGCCAACGCTGCTGAAGATGATCAGCATGTTTCATACTCTTGACCCGCTGTCTCCGATGGCTGAGGAGTCCGGCGCCTATGGCGTGGATATCACGTACCGGAGTTTCCAGGACTACTACAATTACTGCAGGGCGACGCCAGCGGCGGGGCGGGTGCCCTCGTCCGCGTTGAGAGGCTTCCGCGATCGGTCGACGCGCGACCTGGATGCGATGGCGGAGAGGTGGAACCAATGGAGCCGACGACGGGGTGGCTTCTGCTACCCGGTGCCACCTACCTGGTAGGAGCGCTCGTGGCACGGGAGGGGTGCATATGGGGGCAGCGGGCGAACTGTGGAGCTCGAACTGGCCGGACACACATGCTAGGCTGGTGCGGGTGGTGGCGCTATACGTCGGTTCCCTGGCGCTGCTTCGGGCATGGACGGAGGTCGAGCGGCTCGACGCCAGCGTCGGGCGTGTGAGCGTCTGGCTGCTGCTGCTGGTGGTGGCGGGCTATGTGGCTGCCATCGGAGCAGACCGAAGACCGCTGTTGAGCACTGGCCTTCTGATCGGTGGAAGCCTGGGGGCTGCCTTAGCACCGGCGGCGGCCTATGGTAACCCGGTCGGGCTCGGGCAACTGCTGGCCCCGGCCCTGGCCGCCGCGTTCCTGGTGCCTCACCCCGGGTCGTGGCTGGTGCTGCTGGGCATCGTGGCTTGCGCCTGGTTGGCCCCGGTCTGGGGCCTGGCCGCCCCGGCACGGCTGGATGTCGTGGCCTACGTGCTTGCCCCGGGAGCATCGGTGGCGGTCTGTTTAGGGGGGCTGCAGCAGGAGCTGCGCCGTGCCTGGCAGCACAGCAATGAGGCTGCTCGCCTAGCCGAGCAGGTTCGCGCTCGGCGCGAGGAAGTCAACAAGCTCAACAAGGCGCTGCAGCTCTCCAACTACCTGCTCAAGCGGAGCAACTACGAGCTAGCTTTGGCCAGGCAGGAGGCCGAGGAGGCCCGGCATGCCAAGGAGCGGTTCGCAACTTGTGTCAGCCATGAGCTGCGCACCCCCCTCAACATCATCCTGGGATTCGCCGAGGTGATGCAGCGATTCCCGGAGACCTACGGTGAGATGTCCTGGCCGGCGCTGCTGCGGCAGGACGTCGCCGAGATCCAGCGCAGTGCCCGCTACCTCTCCGACCTGGTGGACGACGTACTGGATCTGGCTCGCATCCAGGTGCTGCGCATGCCCATCCACCGAGAGTGGGTGGATCTTGGGGAGCTTATGCAGGATGCGGCCGCGCTGGCGCGTCGCCTGGTGGTGGGCAAACCGGTGCAGATAGACCTGGAGCTCGATGAGGATGTCCCCCAGCTTTTCGTGGACCGTACTCGAGTGCGGCAGGTTCTGCTGAATCTCCTGGCCAACGCCAGCCGTTTCACCGAACAAGGCAGCATCAGGATGGGCGTACGGGCCAAGGACGAAGAGGTAGAGGTGTACGTGAGCGATACTGGCCCGGGGATACCGACCGATCAGCTGGACACTATCTTCGATGAGTTCCGGCAGGCCGGGGGGGAGCACCTCGACTCCCAACAGGGTTCAGGCCTCGGGCTGGCCATTGCTCAGCGATTCGTGCAGATGCACGGCGGGCATATTTGGGTGGATAGCCGGCTGGGAGAAGGGAGCACCTTCCGCTTCACTCTGCCCCTCAGGTCAAAACAGGTGTCGCCCTCTGTGCTGCCCGATCTACACTCCCCTCCAGCGTCCCCCGATGAGCCCTCGCTAGTGGTTGTGGACCCCGACCCTCGGGCAGCCATCTACCTCCACCGCTGGCTGGACGGATTCCATGTTTGGGCGGCTGCGGACTCGGCTCAGGCCGTCAACCTGGTGAAGGAGAAGCAGGCTGTTGCTGTGGTCCTCAACTTGCCACCCGGCACCCAGGCAGGAGACACGGTTGGCGCCGACCTGAACGGAACGGTACCCGTAATACGGTGTGCGCTGCCTTGTGGCGCTTGGCTCGTGGATGACGAGCTCTTTGAGTCCTGGCTGGTCAAGCCCATCTCGACCGCTTGCCTGGAGGAAGCTCTCGGCACAGGCAAACCGTGGAGCAAGGTGCTGGTGGTGGACGATGATCGTGCCTTCGTGCAGTTGGCGGCCAGGATGCTTCAGGCCCTGCGTCCTTCTTGTACCGTGGGCTGGGCCAACAGCGCTCAGGAAGCCTTAGCTCGCGTGGCGGCGGAGGGCTGGGACGTCCTCTTGCTAGACATTGCCCTGCCCGACATGGACGGCCGGCACCTGGCGCAGATGATGCGCACGGCATGCCAGGGTTCGGCGGTCAGGATTCTGGCGGTGAGCGGTCTTCAGCCTGGGGAAGACCAAGAGAGGCTGAGCGGCAGTTCGTTCTATGTCACGCGACCGTCTGGGCTGCGCGAGCAGGAGGTCCTGGCGCTCCTGCGGGCGACGCTGCAGTGCCTCGGGCCTAGTCCTGGCGACCAACAACGCGAGCCAGCGCTGAGAGAAGATCGAGACGGGACACCGGCTTGGTGAGGTACTCGCTGACTCCCAGGGCCGCGCCCAGAGCAGGGTCATGGATGACCGAGCACACGACAATCGGAATGCTGGCAGTCTGAGGGGTAAGACGCAGGTTCTGCAGCACCGTCCAGCCGTCCACCTTTGGCATCATGATGTCTAGGATGATGGCATCCAGGCGCTCGGTCATGGCCACCTCCACTGCCCGGAGCGGGTCGGACAGGCGAAGTGCCTGCCAGCCGGTTCCGTCCAGATACCGTTCGTACAGACCGGCGGCGCTGGGGTTGTCCTCGACGACCAACACCCGGCGCGGGGACAGGGGAGGGAGGGAGACCGTCAGCCGCCATTCGTCGGCTGACAACTCAGACAGGGAGGAATCGAACTCGAGGGCTCGAGCGGAAGCCACTGCCTCCGCCAGGTGCGCCAGGGCCCGGGAGCCAGAAGCGCTGAAGGTAGTCCAGAAGGTTGGCTGTCTTCCCTCCAGCGCCAGGCCCGCGGAGGCGCGGCCGGCAGACGCGCATTGGACCACGCCGCTCAACACCCCGATGAGCGTGGTCCGCAGCACGCCCGGACTGCACTGGGCCAAGAGCGGCCCTGGCGGAAGATGCAGCCCTAGATCTATCCCTCGACTCTGGGCCAAAGGCTCTACGGCGGCCGCGGCAGCGCGGAGCGCTTGCACGCAGTCCACGGTCTCGCGACTCTGTCTGAGGAGGGCGAGTTCCTGACGCATGGCCTCCCGGCGGAGAGTGACAGTCTCGGTGGTCTGGGGCGGTGCACTCGCCTGGAGGATCTGGGTGAGCTTCTCCTCTGCCCGGCGCAAGTCTCGGTAGACCTGCCGCTCTCCCACGCACAACTGAGCGGCGATCTGGTCCATGCTCAGCCCAGAGGCGTAGCGGAGAGAAAGCACCTCATAGTCGCGCTCGGCTCGCGAGTAGGCCGGCGACCGGCGAACAGGGCGGAGGGACTCGATGGCATCGAGGAGGAGGGAGCGGAGGCTCTGAGCCTTGTCGGTTGGGGATTCGATGGAGGAAATCGCCGGCCAGTAGCGGGCCATGCTGCAGCCCGCCAGCGCTGCGTTGTCATAGAGCAGCTCGAGCGCCTCTCTGATGTCTGCCGCTCCGGGCGCCTGAGGTTCCGACTGTGGCTGTCTTCTGAGATCTTCTGGCTGCATACCATGGACCTCTGGCCTGGCTAGGGGGCGGTACCACCCATTGAGCTTACGGCAGCCCGCTCTGGCCAGCAACCCGAGTGTACTCGGCATGTCAAGACCGTGTCAGAATGAAGTCAGGAATCGTGGGTGAGATTAGGCTATAGTGCTTTCGTGCCCCTGCGTGGCCAGTATCGCAGGGTGCGCTCCGTAGATGTAGACCGATCCGTAGTTGGCCGGCCAACGGCCGGCGCCTTCGACAGGGGAGGTGGGAGAATGGCGAACTTGAGCAGACGGCGGTTCATGGGGTTGCTGGGCCTGGGCGTGGGGGGAGGAGCGGTGTTGTCGGCTTGCGGGGCGACGCCCACGCCGCAGGTGATCGAGCGGGTGGTGGAGAAGGAGGTCACCAAGATTGTCGAGGGCACTCCTCAGATCGTGAAGGAGACGGTGGTCGTCAAGGAGACGGTGGTAGTAGAGCAGGGGGCGCCCCAGCAGAGGGGGGAGGGAGTGATACTGCGCTACAGCCACTGGGGGGATCCGGATGAGGCCGAGCTGTGGCGGCAGTTGGCGCAGGAGTACACGGATGCCAACGAGGGTGTGACGGTGGTGACCATGCACATCCCTCAGCAGTACGAGACCAAGATTCAGGCCATGTTTGCTGCCAATGATCCTCCGGATGTGATGTTCATTCAGGAGGAGCCCTTGCCCAAGTATGCGGACAAGGGGCTGTACATGGACATGGATCCGTTGGTGGAAAGGGACGCTGCTGAGCTCAATCTGGACGACTTCTTCCCTCTGACTCAAGAGTACTTCAAGTGGGACAAGGAAGCTCAGCGGTTCATGCAGGGCACGCGCTACGCCATGCCCGCGGAGGGCGGTCCGGTTCTCTGGTTTCTGAACCTGGACGTCTGGGAGGCCGCTGGGGCCAAGATCCCGGAGGACAATGGCGCAAATTGGAGCATTGACGACTTCTTCGTGGCCATGGACACGATTCGGGTGCTGAGACCAGATGGCTCGATGGAGAGGGGTGGATTCCCCTGGCCTGGTGGCGCCGGGAGCCTGCCTATCCTGTGGACCTGGTCGGGCGGGCGGGTGAACAACCTGACTGAGGACCTGAGCGCCTGCGCCCTGGATACTCCAGAGTCGGTGGAAGTACACCAGATCTTCTGGAACTGGATGCACGTGGACCGCATCTGTCCTTTGGCCGGTCAGGACATGGTAGGCATCAGCGGCATAGATCAGTTCGTTTCAGGCAGGATCGGCGGGCAGCGGACTGGGCCCTGGTTCTTCCCTCAGGTGAGGCGGGCGACGACTGACGCCGACGGCAACCGATCGGTCAACTGGGACGTGTTTCACTTCCCCCGGCACCCGAACGGTGTGCGGCTCACCCGGCAGTCTTTCGATGGCTGGACGATGCCCACAATCTTGCCCGAGTTCAAGCGAGAGCCGGCCTGGGGTTTCATCAAGTACATGCTGAGCCACGACGGCCAGAGCCGCATCACGCAACTGGGGCGAGCCATGCCGACCAGGCCCAGCGTGGCGAACTCGGAGGCCTTTGTCCGGCCGGATACTCCCGAGCACGAAGAGGTGTTCGTGCAGTCAATGGAGTACGCCAACCAGGAGCAGATCACCAAGGTCCACGCGGAGATGTGGCAGATCCTCAACAAGTACTACGATATCCTCTACAACCCCAAGACCAAGGACGAGCTAACAGTGCCGGAGGCTCTCAAACGGATGGCGGCAGGAGTCAACCAGCTCCTGGAGACGGGCGAACTTCCGCCCACCTACTAGTGGTAGCCGGTTGAGGGGATCGGCAGGCACCTTCCTCCGAGCCCCTCAACCGGGGCTATGTGTTGCCGCTGTCGGCTCGGATGCATTTGGTGGGAGGACTGGTAGTGAGCCAACAGACCGTGGCCGTGAGGCAGGCGGCCCCGCGGAGGCGCTTCCTGGGCTCGACCCTTCACTGGCGGGAAGTAGCAGACGGGTACCTTTTTATGAGCCCCTGGCTCGTTGGGTTCCTGCTGTTCACCGCAGGGCCCATGATCGCTTCGCTGGTGCTCTCGTTTATGCGGTACGAGATCGTGGTGGCACCCGAATGGGTAGGAACCAGGAACTACCAGCGGCTGCTCATAGACAGCCTGTTCTACAAGTCGCTGAGCAACACGGCTTACTACACCTTCCTGGCCGTTCCGCTGCAGCTTTCGGTAGCCCTGATGCTGGCGTTGATGATGAATCTGAAACTCAGGTTCATCAACGTCTTCCGAACCATGTTCTACATGCCCTCCATCGTCCCCACCGTAGCCTCCGTCCTGCTGTGGATGTGGATATTCAACCCGGAGTTCGGATTGGCCAACTCGCTCCTAAGGAGAGTGGGCATGAGCTCGCAGGCCTGGTTCTACGACCCCAAGATGGTGAAGAACACCTTCATCATCATGTCCCTCTGGGGCGTGGGCGGGCAGATGATCATCTTCCTCGCCGGCCTGCAGGGCATCCCGGAGCACCTGTACGAGGCAGCCAAGATAGATGGGGCCAACGCGGTGGCCATGTTCCGTAAGATCACCCTCCCGATGCTCTCTCCCACGCTCTTCTTCAACTTGATCATGGGGATCATTGGCTCGTTCCAGGTGTTCACTGCCTCCTTCATCGCCACTAATGGCGGACCGCGAGACGAGAGCCTGTTCTACGTGCTGTACCTGTACCGCAACGCCTGGGAGTTCTGGCGCATGGGCTACGCCTGCACCATGGCCTGGGTGCTGTTTCTGATCATACTCACCCTCACTCTCATTCAGTTCCGGCTCGCCGACGTCTGGGTCTACTACGAGGGCGAGACCCCAAGAGCCTGACGAAGGAGGTAGGCTTTGGCAACCGCGACCGACGCGAGCATTAGGCGCGAACCGGGTCTGCTGGAGCGAACCAGCTTCCGAGACCTGGTCTTCCGAGCGGTGATGTACGTGGTGATCGCGGGGCTGTGTGTCGTGTTCATGATGCCCCTGGCGTGGCTGGTGTCCACTTCGCTGAAGGTATCCGGGCAGGAGTTCACCTTCCCTCCCCAGTGGATCCCGAAGCCGGTGGCGTGGGAGAACTACGTCAAGATCTTCCAGATACCGGCGCTACCCTTTGGCCGCTTCATGATCAACACTATCTTCATCGTGATCGTGAACATGATCGGCGGCTTGACCACGGCCACGCTCGTGGCCTACTCCTTCGCCCGGCTGCGCTACCCGGGGCGCGATTTCTTCTTCGGCCTGTGCATCAGCACGATGATGCTGCCGGGGATCGTGACCCTTATCCCCACTTACTTGCTGTGGTCTCAGCTGAAGCTGGTGGATACCTTCTTCCCCTTGACCGTGCCCGCCTTCTTCGGAGGTGGAGCCTTCTTCATATTCCTGACCCGCCAGTTCTTCATGGGCCTTCCCTACGAGTTGGAGGAGGCGGCTAGGTTGGATGGGGCTTCTTCGTTCCGCATCTGGTGGAACGTCATGCTGCCCCTGTCGGGGCCGGTGATCGCGGCCATGGCCATCTTCTCCTTCCAGTCGCACTGGAATGAGTTCCTGGCTCCGCTCATCTACCTGAACACGCGGGAGAAGTTCACCATGGCCATCGGGCTGCGGGCTATGCAGGGGATGTACGGCGGGGAGTGGAACCAGATCATGGCCGCAGCCACCGTGATGGTGATTCCGGTCATTATCCTCTTCTTCTCCGCCCAGAGGTACTTCATGCGGGGCATCGCGCTGACGGGGCTGGCCGGCCGCTAGAGCACCAGCCACGCAGGGGGGCGCCAAGCCTGGACGCAACGATAGGCACGTCCTGGGGACGAACCTCGTGTTCGCCCCCAGGATCGTTAGGCGGCCATGGGTGCCGTCCCTACTTCGCCACCACTACTCTCACGGCACACGGCGAGGGATAGTTGCCCGTCTGGTCCACCACTACCAGGCGTAGCCAGTATGGGCCAGCCGGGTAGGGAGCAGTGTTCCAGCTCTCAAGCTGCCCTCCGTCCACAGGTTGCCGGCGCACGTCGCTGATCACGGCCCACGCCGCCGGGTTGTCGCCCTGGCCCACCTCCACTTTGTAGAACTGGAAGCCCTCGATGTTGGCTACCCCCGAGATGGTGACCACGCCGGATACGGTCGCACCGGGGGATGGTGAGGTTATCTGGACCCCGGGATGGCCGCAGCCGGAGGTGGATGGAACCGCAGGCGCGGGCGTCGGAGTAGGTGTAGGGGTGGTCTCCGGCGTGGGCGTCACCGTGCGGGTGGGCGTGGGTGTAGGAGTGCCTCCGCCTCCTGCCGAAGAGGTGGGCCAGGCCACTGCCGGCTGGGAGACCCAGGGGGTGCTCGTAGGTGTGGAGGTGATAGTCGGGACGACCAAGGCGGCGGCATCGGCGCTGCGGTCCTCGGGCTCGGGCAGGAGGGGCACCAGATGCAGGTTGGCCAGATAGAGCCCTCCGATGATCAGGAGGAGCGCGAAGGACCGCCGAAGGGAGCGGAAGACGCGCCGACGCGCTTGCTCCTTCTCCAGGCCGAAGATCGAGAAGCGGCACTCGCGATGAGCGAGGGCAGCCTGCCGGAGCGACCAGAGGCTCAGGAGGAGCAAGCCCAGGGCCAGCCAGAGCCAGTTGTCTGAGACACTCCGGATGAATACGACCATGGGGACCACCCGAGACGAGTGCGGGTAGTCTAACCGACCGTTCGCAGCCGGGGCAATCTGGGGCTTCAGGCGACCGAGTGGGATCTGCCCACCGGCGGTGTTGGTGAGCTTCTCAGCCGAGGGACGGCATCACGGCGCGGAGGAGGGCCGCTAGCTTCTCCGAGGCGGCCTGACTCACCCGAGTCACCTCCTCATGTGTGGGTGGCGCAGGGGCATGGGCCACGTTCGTGATGACCGAGAGGGCCAGCACCCGGCCTCCGATGGCGAAGGCCGCCAGGGCTTCGGGGGCAGTGGACATGCCCACTGCATCGGCGCCCAGGCGCACCAGGGCCAGACGTTCCGCAGGCGTCTCATAGGCGGGGCCGTGCACCATGGCATAGACGCCCTCGGCTAAGGGCAGACCCAGTCCCAGCGCTGCCTGACGCACCGCCTCGGCCAGCCCGGCATCGTATAGCCTGTCCTGTCCCATGAAGCGCGGCCAGGGATAGTCGGGCGTGCCGGGGCCTACCGGGTACCCAACCAGGCCGGGCAGACTGATATGGTCGGTAACCAGCATGAGGTCTCCCGGACGTAGGCCCGGAGCCAGACCGCCGGCGGCATTGGTCAGGACGAAAGCACTCGCACCGGCGGACCGGGCTAGCCGGACCCAGCCGGTGACGGTGGACAGGGAATGACCCTCGTAGAGGTGCAGCCGCCCCTCGAAGGCCACCACCCCGACTCCGGAGACCTGTCCCGCGGACACCCGTCCCTCATGGCCGGCGACGCCGACCGGGGGCAGGCCGACGTCGGCGAAGGTAGCCACCGGCTCCAGGCCCAGGTGCCGTGCGGTCGCGGCCAGCCCACTTCCCAGGCTGAGGGCTACCTGGGCTGGACGGCCCAGGGCGGCCGACAGCGGACAGTCTTTCGGGTCTGGTGCAGGAGTCACTCGCCGCTCAGTTCCCGCTGGCGGTGGCTCCTAGCGATCCGAGCATAGACCTGGGTGCTGGTGGCGCTGGCGTGGCCGAGAAGCTGCTGAACCTCCGAGAGGTTCGCTCCCCGTCGCAGCTTGTTGGCGGCGGCCGAGTGCCGCAGAGTGTGGGGCGTGATGCTTCCCTTCAGGCCCAGTTGGTCGGCGTACTGCTTGATGACCAGCCACAGACCCTGCCGGCTGAGCCGCTCGCCGCGGTGGTTGACGAAGAGCGCTTGTTCCCTGCGTCCTTCTAGCAGAGCCGGGCGCGCCTCACCCAGGTAGGACCCCAGCGCCTCGCGGGCAGATCGGCCGAGGGCGACCACCCTTCGGGTGGCCGGCCGGTTTCCGCAGCAGACCGTGCCAGCATCGAGGTCTACGTCGGCCACATCGAGGGCGGTGAGTTCGCTGACGCGCATGCCCGTGGCGTACAGCAACTCCAGGATAGCGCGGTCGCGCCGCCCCTTCGGGGTATGGCTGCGGCCGGGCAGCTCGAGGAGAGCCGATATCTCCTGGTCGGTAAGCGTCCGCGGAGTGCGGCGGGCCACTTGAGGCGAGCCCAAGCCCTGAGCCGGGTCCTGTGGCAGAACTCCGCCGCCGGTCAGAAAGTGGCAGAAGGACCGTATGCTCGCTAGCTTCCGGGCGATGGTGCTCTGGGCGTAGTCCCTTTCCCTGAGGTGGTTGCCAAAGGCCACGATGTCCTGCCGGGAGAGCCGGCTCCATTCCCTGATCTTGCGGGAGGCTAGGTACTCGCTCAACTGGGTCAGGTCGTTGCGGTAGGCCGCGATGGTGTTGTCGGAGTACTTCTTGCGCTCCTTCAGGTAGCGCAGAAACTGCTCGACTTCCTTCTGCATTCCCGGCTCCTTCTTCCCCTCATGTGCTGCGTCATGGCGGCCGGTGTGTCCGCCTCGCCGGTTGTCCTCTGCTTGAGCGCAGACTCACCCGTAGCGCGCAAGGCGTTGGCCGGTACACCCCCCTGGCCAGGCGCCCACGCCCTCCTGCGGGCTGACGCGGCTGCCGTGGCCACGGCTACCACCAGCAGCGTTATGTATTGCAGGTTAGATGCCAGTTTACATATTGGCCGAGGTGGCATGAAGCTCGGTACCGGGCACCATGGACACGATTGACACCGGCGGGTAACATTCGTCGCAGCTCACACGAGAACGGAGGGAGGTACGGTGGAGCGCTTCACCATCGCCAAGCTGGAGCAGCGCATCGCCGAGACGCTGGGCCAGGTGTACCGTCGCCGCATTCGGCTGGAGCCGGTGCGGTGGCAGACGGACTGGTGCCCTGAGGCGCTGCGGGCGGACCACGACGACTCAAACTGGGAGGCCGTGACCCTCCCGCACTTCTGGGGCGGCCGGGATGTCGCGGTGACCATTCGGGCTCGCTTTCGCGTTCCCCCTGACTGGGGGGATCAGCCTGTCGCGCTTCGGGTCGAACTCTCGGAGGGCATGCACGTCTCCGGGCCCGACGCCACCGCTTACCTCGATGGTGTGCCCCGGCAGGGGGTGGACGTGTACCACAAGGAGGTGCTGCTTCCGCCGGCGATGAGGTCAGGAGAGCACGTCCTGGCGCTCGAGGCCTACAGCGGCACCCGGCCGGACCTCCACCGATTTGGTGGCATCGAGTTGGTCATGATAGATGAGGACGTGCGCGGGTTCTACTACGACGCTCGGGTGGCGCTGGATAGCGCCCGGCTGCTCTCGGAGGATTCCTACGAGCGAGTGCAGATAATCAACGCCCTGGAGGAGGCCATCCGAGCTCTGGACTTCCGGGAGCCGCTGGGTGAGGCCTTTGGGGAGTCGGCGAAACGGGCGCGAGAGGCCCTGAGAGAGCGACTCTACGATCGGCCCGGCGCGGTGGACAGGCCCGAGGTGGTCGGAGTGGGTCACGCTCACATAGACGTAGCCTGGCTCTGGACGCTCCTACACACACGCAAGAAGACAGGCCGGACCTTCCTGACCGTCCTACGGCTGATGGAGCAGTACCCCGAGTACCGGTTCCTCCAGTCGCAGCCCCAGCTGTATGCCTTCTTCCGGAAGGACTTCCCGGAGGAGTACGAGGAAGTCAAGCGCCGTGTGGCCGAGGGACGCTGGGAGGCCACCGGGGCAATGTGGTTGGAGGCCGATCTCAACATAACTGGAGGGGAATCCCTGGTGCGGCAGGTGCTCTTCGGGAAGCGCTTCCTGAGGCGCGAGTTCGGGGTGGAATCCGAGCTTCTGTGGCTGCCGGACGTGTTCGGCTACACCTGGGCGCTCCCCCAGATCATGGCCCGAAGCGGCATCAAGTACTTCATGACCACCAAGATAAGCTGGAACGAGTTCAACCGGTTCCCCTATGACACATTCCGCTGGCAGGGGCTGGACGGGACGCAGGTGCTGGCGCACTTCATCACCACTCCTTCACAGTCCTGGTTCGCCACCTACAACGGCAGGCTCACCGCGGAGGAGGTGAAAGGCACGTGGGACGCCTATCAGCAGAAGCGACTCAACGCCTCGCTGCTACACGCCTTCGGCTACGGGGACGGCGGGGGAGGTCCGTCGGCAGACATGCTGGAGACGGCCAGGCGGCTGCGGAACATGCCAGGCCTGCCCCGGTACCGCATCGGTCGGGCGGACGAGTTCTTCCGCGGGCTTGAGGCAGTGCGGGCGTCGGCGCCGGTATGGAACGGAGAGCTGTACCTGGAGTTCCATCGCGGCACCTATACCTCCCAGGCGCGCACCAAACGGCTGAATCGCAAGGCCGAGCTGGGCCTGCATCAGGCTGAGGCCCTGGCCGCTACCCATCACCTGTACGGAGGCGGCTATCCCTCGGAGGCTCTTAACCGCAGCTGGCAGACGGTCCTGCTCAACCAGTTCCACGACATTCTGCCCGGGTCTTCCATCGGCGAGGTGTACGCGGAATCGGCCCAGCAGTATGGTCGAGTGCTGGAGACGACGGGGCAGATCGCGGAGGAGGCACTGGGGGCCCTGGCAGGACGGGTGCGGACGGAGCAGGACTCGGTACTGGTGTACAACGGTCTGGGTTTCGAGCGCAGCGGGGTGGCTGCGGTGGACCTGCCGGAAGGCAGCGGCCACATCGGCCTGACCGACGAAGACGGCACCCCGGTGCTGGTGCAGCACCTGTCGGACGGCAGGGCTCTGGCCTCGGTACGCGGAGTGCCAGCCTACGGTTGGAAGCGCCTGCTAGTGACCGACCAGCTCCTCTCCGGCGGCTCGCCGGTGGCAGCCGCTGTTGGACTGCTCGAGAGCCCTCACCTGCGGGTGCAGTTTGACGAGGCCGGCCGCATCTGGTCGCTGGTGGACAAGCGCCGCGGGCGCGAAGTCATGGCCCAAGGCGAGAAGGGCAACCGCCTGCTGCTATTCGAGGACAAGCCCCTCAACAACGATGCCTGGAACATAGACGTGTTCTACGAGGAGAAGATGTGGGAGGTGGACGGGCCCGCCGAGGTCACCGTGATCGAAGAAGGCCCGGTTCGGGCCGGGCTGGAGTTCCGCCGGCAGTTCCTGCACTCCGCCCTGGTCCAGAGGGCGTACGTCTACGCCGATGTACCCCGGGTAGACTTCGAGACGTGGGTGGACTGGCACGAGCGGCACCTCCTCCTCAAGGTAGCCTTCCCGGTGGCCGTCCTCAGCCCGCGGGCGACCTACGAGATCCAGTTCGGCAACATCGAGCGTCCCACTCACCGCAACACCAGCTGGGACTACGCCCGCTTCGAGGTGCCGGCTCAGCGCTGGGCCGATCTGTCGGAGGGGGATTACGGCGTCAGCCTGCTCAACGACTGCAAGTACGGATACGACATCCACGACCACGTGATGCGTCTCTCTCTCCTTAAGAGCGCTACCTCTCCGGACCCGGAAGCCGACCAGGGGGAGCATCGTTTCACCTATTCCCTGTATCCTCACGCCGGGGACTGGCGCCCGGGAACGCTGGAGCAGGCGGCGGACCTCAACCTGCCCCTGATCGGCCGGCTGGAGGCCGGACACTCGGGTGACCTCCCTCCGACGTGGTCGTTGGTGTGGGCGAGCTCCGGCAACTTGGTGGTGGAGACGGTGAAGAAAGCGGAGGACGACGACCGGCTGGTGGTCAGAGTGTACGAGGCTCACGGCAGAAGAGGAAACGGACGCCTTCGCTTCGGCTTGCCCATCGAGGAAGCGCACGAATGCAACCTGATCGAAGATGGAGAGCAGCCTGTCTCGATCGACGGGCAGGAGCTGAGCTTCCACTACCTGCCCTACCAGATACGGACGTTCAAGGTCCGGCTGGGGAGCTAGGGCACAGCACCCGGCGGCTAGAGGCGACCCGCATTCCGCGCCGTGCGACGGCCGCTGCGTACTGACCGCCGGGCACTACATAATCAGCATGCAATCGCCGAAGCTGAAGAAACGATACCGCAGGCACACTGCCTCCCGGTAGGCGGCCAAGATGCGCTCCCGGCCAGCAAACGCCGACACCAGCAGCAGGAGTGGCGAGCGAGGCAGGTGGAAGTTGGTCAGCAGGACGTCCACGGCCCGGAAGCGGAAGCCCGGCAGGATGAACAGCGACGTTCGCCCGGCGAAAGGGACCAGTACGTCATCTGCCCCCGCGGCTGCGGCTTGCGCCGCTGAGGTCTCCAAGGTCCTGACCACGGTGGTCCCCACTGCCACTATGCGTCGGCCCTCCTCCTTGGCCCGGGTCAAGCGGGCGCTGACCTCGGGGGTGACCTCGCACCATTCCGAGTGGATGGTGTGGTCTTCCACTTGTTCCTCGGTCACGGGGCGGAACGTGTCCAGGCCCACGTGCAGCGTCACGTACTCCACGTGCACCCCGGTCGCCCTTAACCTGTCGAGCATGGCGGGGGTGAAGTGGAGGCCGGCGGTGGGGGCGGCCACTGAGCCTGGAGTGTCGGAGTACACAGTCTGATACCGCTCCGGGTCCTCTAGATGCCGGTGGATGTAGGGAGGGAGGGGCACGCGCCCGTACCGCTCCAGCCAGGTCTCGGGGGGCTCCTCAAAGCGGATCAGCCGGCCGCCGGAGGGGCTGACACCAGTCACGCACGCACGCGGGCCGGGCTCGGACTCGGATGGCCCGGTCACCTCCAGCTCCGTCCCGACAGGCACCCTGCGGCCGCGGACGAGAGCCTCCCAGGTAGAGTCTGTGGTGCGGCTCAGCAGGAGAAGCTCCACTCGGCCGCCGGCGGGTATCTTCCGGGCCCAGAGGCGGGCAGGGAGGACCCTGGTGCGGTTGAGGACGAGGACGTCGCCGGGGTGAAGGTAGGTAGGGAAATCGGCGAAGCGGTCGTGCCTGACCTCCCCGGTGTCGCGGCACAACACGAGCATGCGGGCGGCGTCGCGGGGCTCTATGGGAGTCTGAGCGATAAGGTCAGGGGGGAGGTCGTAGTCGAACTCAGACGTCTTCAAGGGGCATCTCCGCTGCCCGCGCTATGGGAAGCCCGGTGTAGCGCTCGAACTCGCTGAAAAGGCAGCCGCAGTATTGTTGGCGGTAGAGGCCGTGCTGACGCAGGCGCTGTCCCCTCACCGACCATCCCGGGCGGAAGTCCTCGAAGCGGAACTCCACCCCGTGGGCGGCTGCTGCCTCCTCGCCCGCGGCGCGAATCAGGTCCTGATCCTGATAAGGGCTGATGAGGAGCGTGGTGCTGAAGAGGCGTATGCCTAGCAGCCTGGCCCGGGCGGCCGTCGCCTGCAAGCGCAGGGCATAGCAGATACGGCACCGGTCTCGGGCATCTTCGCGGCCGGCGACAGCGCGCAGAAAGGCGACAGCGTTGTACCCTGGCTCCCATTCGACGGGCAGGGCCACCTCAGCTGAGTACTGGACCAGGCTTTCGCGGCGGGCTTCGTGCTCCTTCCAGGGGTGGATGTTGGGGTTGTACCAGTAGCCGCGCACCTGCAGCCCCGCGTCGCGCAGGCGCTCGAGGGGATAGGTGGCACAGGGAGCGCAGCATACGTGCAGCAGTATGGCATCAGAAGGCTGTGGGTCTGGCTCACTTATCATCCTGCCATTATAGCATCGGACCGGTGACGGTGAGCAGACGCACGCGGAGAGGACTGGCGGCGTACCGAGGGCGCAGCCGGTGTGACAGTCATTGACTGTTCTCTGGGATAGCGGATACTCTTGCCTCGTTCATGAAACAGGCGGGCGTGGAGGATACGGTGGACAACGAGCGCTCCGGGGCTCTCGGATGCGGCTGTGCCCTGCTCCCAGGTCTGCTCCTGGGAGTGGTGGTGTACGTCCTGGTGGGCCTGGTGGCTCGAGAACCGTCCCCCGTGGGCGCTGACCGGGCGACGATCGCCGAGGACCGAGTGAGCGTCGCCTTGTCGGAGGAGTACCTCGGGCGGCTAGTATCGGCCTCCCTAGCCGGTGGTCCGCTGCAGGGCATCGAGGTAGAGGCCATGCCCGGCAACGAGCTCGTGATCCGCGGGCAGGCGACGATGACCGTTCTAGGTCGGGAGCTGGGGCTCCCGGTGTCATTTCGACTTGGGGTGACAGTGCGGGATGGCAACCTGGAGTTCCGGCTGCTGAGCAGCGAGCTGCCTGGCGGAATGGACGCGACTGAAGCTACAGCGATGACGCACCCGCTGCTAGCGCGCCTGGCTGGGAGCTTACAGGTTGAGTTGGAGCGAGCACTTGGTTCCGGCTGGTGCATGGAGGAGATTCGCACTGAGGCGGACTCGGTGGTGCTCGTGCTGGTAGGGCCGGAGGCAGAGCCATGAGGGTAGGCATGGGAGTGGTCGCCGGCCTCGTGATCGGGGCGGCATTGTCCTTCTCTGCCCTGGCGGTGGTGTCACTAGTGGGGGGCACGGAGGACATCTGTGGAGAGGACGCGCCCACAGGCTGGCTCATCCGGGCGGAGGTCCCCTGGGGCGGAGTAAGCCGGGAGGTGTCGTCCGTCGCCGTGCCGTTGGCCGGCGGCAGGTTGAGGCTCCGCGAGGTGGGGCCCGGGGAGTGCGGGAGCATCCTGGTGTGGGCCGACTGGATCGGCGGTATGCGGCTACCCAGGCTCGGCCTAGAGCTTGAGGCGAGGCAGGGTGCGGCCGATCTGCGCCCGGCTGGGGTACTCTTCGGGCAGCTGAGGTTGCCGCTGAGCTGGCTGCCGGAGCCGTGGCGGGAACGGATAGGTGTGCCTCTCGCGCAGGCGGGCCAAGCGGTGCTGACTCGCCAGCTGCAGGGCGAAGGGATGAGCCTGTGCGGCCTGCGGGGCGAGTCGAGCGGGTTGGCGGTGTACCTCTGTCGGGACGGCGATTGACCGACCGTTCCCGGTCGTGATATTATGCTTGCATAGTGCCCCAGTAGCTCAGCTGGACAGAGCAACTGCCTTCTAAGCAGTGGGCCGGGGGTTCGAATCCCTCCTGGGGTACCAGGCCCGATCCCAGGAGCCCTCTCCCGGAACACGGGGGAGGGCTCTCTGTTGGTGCGGATTGCCGGTTGACCGATCGGGTGGGAGCGGCGATAATCCCCGCCAGAATCGAGCCATGGTCGAGACTGGATGTGAGATGCTCGACGTCGGCCCGCCACTGGTTGGGGATGCCCTCCGCTAGGGGGGCGCCTTCCATGGGTCGTCGAGGCCTCTGCTGCCGGCGCGTCGCTCAGTGCCCTGAGACCCAGGATAGGCCAGGTCGTTGCTGGGAGGAGGCACCATGACCCTGGACAAACGCAATCTCTACCGGCTGCCCTGGTCGATGAACGACAACCCCATCGCGTGGCTCGAGGTCACCGACATCTGCAACATTCACTGTGAGGGCTGCTACCGGCAGAGGCTCACGGGCCACAAGCCTCTGGAGCAGATTGACGAGGAGCTCCGGTTCTTCCGGCGGTGGCGCAACCCGGATAACGTCTCTATCGCCGGGGGCGAGCCTCTGCTCCATCCCCGCATCCTTGACGTAGTGGCTCTCATCGCCGAGAGCGGCATCAAGCCCATCCTTCTCACCAATGGCAAGGCTCTCACCCCCGAATTGCTTCAAGACCTCAAGCGGGCCGGCCTGGCCGGCTTCACCATACACGTCGACAGCCACCAGGACCGCCCTGGCTGGCGAGGCAAGAGCGAGGCTGAGCTCAACGAGCTGCGGCAGCAGCTTACCGACATGGTGTCGGCGACCGGGGGGCTCTACCTGGTGTTCAACTCGACCGTGTACGCCGATACCTTGGACTCCATTCCTGACGTGGTGCGCTGGGGACGGAGCAACCTCGGCCGGGTGCATGGCCTGGTGTTCATCACCTACCGGACCGCTGCCAGCGATACGGCCGAGGCGCGTGATTCCGCCGATCGCGAGGTGGATATCTCGCGGCTAAGCTACGTGACGGAGTCGTTCGACGAGGAGTTCGTCGCCTCTCCCGATGTCTACCGGGTGGTAAAGGGCGAACTGCCGGAGTACGAGGCATCGGCCTATCTGGGAGGCAGCATCAGACACGACTCCCTCAAGTGGCTGACAGGCGCGATGGTGGGGAGCGGCGACGAGGTGTATGGGTCGCTTGGCCCTCGAAGCATGGAGGTGGCCCAAGTGGCTCACCATCTGTGGCAGGGCACCTACGTCGCCTATCCCTCCACAGCTCGGGTGGGGGCCAAGGTGTTCCTGCTGGCGGCGTGGGATCCCGTGCTGAGGCCAGCGGCGGCCAGGTGGTGGCGGGGCATCCTCGCCCGCCCGGGTCGACTGCTAGAGCCGGTGTACGTGCAGAGTATATCGGTGATCCAGGCGCCGGACCTGCAGCCCGATGGAAGGGCCGATATGTGCGATAGCTGTCCGGACATGACGGTATACGACGGCAAGCTCATCAACTCCTGCCGCATGGACGAATACCGCCTTTTCGGTGGGTTCGTGTCGGTGGTGGAGAAGCCCAGGGAGACCGCCGGCGAGGGTAGACCCGAAGGCTGATCAGGCCTCCGAGCGGTAGAGCTCGGGCTTGAGGACGCCGATGAAGCGCAGGTTGCGGTACCTCTCGTTGTAGTCCAGTCCGTACCCGACCACGAACTCATTGGGGATGTCGAACCCCACGTAATCCAGCTCTACTTCCACTTCCCGCCTGTCGGGCTTGCTCAGCAGGGAACACACTCTGAGGCTGCGGGGCCCTCGCGTCTGCAGCATGCTCTTCACGTACGCCAGGGTGTTGCCGGTGTCCACGATGTCCTCGACGATGAGCACGTTGCGGTCCAGGATGGACGTCTCGAGGTCCATCACTATCCGGACGATGCCCGAGCTCTCGGTGGCCGCTCCGTAGCTGGAGATGGCCATGAACTCGATGCCATGGGGGATCTCGATGTGCCGCATCAGGTCGGTAAGAAAGACGATGCCGCCTTTGAGGATGCACAGCAGGAGCAGGTCCTGGCCCCGATAGTCGGCAGACACTTGCGCACCCAGCTCGCGCACCCGCTTCTGGATGCTCTCCTCGCTGATCAAGACTCGGGCTACATCGTCGGTGAGCATGGCAAAACCTCAGCCTCATGGGTGTGGCCGATTCTAGCATCCGATGCCGACAGCAGCCAGTACCCCTGCCTCAAGTACCGAAGCTCGCGAGAGACCGGAGCAGTCGCGGCAGCTGGAACCAGGCCAGGCTTCGCCGCCGGCTGGTGGCGCCGGTCAGGCTTTGAGGGGGCCCCGAGGATAGGCTATAGTCGCTTGGGAAGGCGGCTGGGGGCCGCGCCCGATGCAACTATCGGGAACGCAGACCACCTTGGCCGACAGAGCCTCAAGCTTGGAGCCTGATCCGTGTACACGGTGGCAGTTGTGGATGCCAACCTCGAGACGGGAGAGGAACTGGAACGGTTGCTGAGTGAGGCCCAGTTCGAGGTCGCTCGCTTTGCTGGTTGGCGGGAGGCGCGGGCAAGCCTGGCGGCGCTGCGCCCGCATGCTGTAGTGCTGACCGACTGGCGACGCCTAGGAGGGCGGGGAGGGGAACGTTACCTCCGGAGAGCGGCAGGCGGGGCGCCTTTCGTCGTAGTGTGCGATGGCGGGGTGACCGGATGGGACGATCGCTTCGCGGCAGTGCTCTACTATCCGGTGACGTCGGACCAGCTCTCGCACGCCATACGATCCGCCATCGCTCGAGAGCGGGCACTGGTCAGTGCCTTCGGTTTTGTGCTGGATCGGGGATCACGGACCTTGACCCAGGGGCAGCGCTCCGCCAGCCTGACTCCTATCGAGACAGCCATCCTGAGCGAGCTGATGGCAGCCCGGGGGCAGTTCGTTGGCTCCGCCGAGCTGGCCGAAAGGGTGTGGGGGACGCATGCCCGACAGGACAGGAGGGTGCTCTACACCCACATGTCCTGGCTGCGCTGTAAGCTCGAGCGGTTGCTGGGGGAGCCGGGCCTCATTGTGAGTGCGCGACTGCTGGGTTATCGATTCGCCGGCCCGGAGGCAAGGTCGGGCCGGGAGCCCTAGGACCCTGGCAAAGGGCGGCGTCAGGCCGTAGCCCGAGCGAGTCCCCGGCGGCCTGGCTGCCTGATGACGAGCACTACCTTGCCCTGTACCTCTACGTTGGACGGGTGGACGTAGATCGGCTGCATGGCGGGATTAGCCGGTTGTAGCCGAACTCTGTTGCCCTCGTGGTAGAAGCGCTTGAGGGTGGTCTCTCGCTCTTCCCTCAGCCACACGGCGACCAGGTCGCCGTTTTCGGCCACCGTCTGGTGACGCATGATGACGATGTCCCCATCGTTGATGAGGGCATCGACCATGGAGTTGCCTCGCACCTCCAGGGCGTAGATGTCTTCCTCGTCAGGAAGAAGGTCGCGGGTGAGGGCAATGGACTCCTCCGCGAACAGGGGGAAGTCGCTGTCCGGAACGGGCAGAGGATTGCCTGCGGCGATCCTACCCAGGATGGGCACGCTGACTAGAGCGCTGGCCGGTCCCGATTGGTCAGAATGGAGGAGCCTTATGCCCCGCGAGGTGTCGGGGTTGCGCTCAAGGTAACCCTTCTCCTCAAGGCGCTTGAGGTTGTAGTTGACCACCGATGTGGACGAGATACCAGCTTCGGCGCATATCTCGCGCACAGTGGGCGGGTAGCCGCGGAGGCTCACCGATCGGCGTATCGCCTGAAGTATGTCTCTTTGCCTCTCAGAAAGGGCCACGGCCTTCCTCCTCATACCGTGAATACGCGGCTGCCAAGTCTCCTCCCATGGCTTGCAGGGCCATTGTAGTAGAACAACCGTTCTATGTCAACTAGGTGCGACTACTTGCGTGAGGAGGGGGAGCTCGCCGCTGTGGGTGCTGCCGCGGTATTGACGTTGGATGAGCCATGCGCTACGCTGAGCGTATCGGAGGAGCCCCATGGTCGTTCCGGCGAGTCAGCGTCTTCTGTCGGCGAGCAGGTGGCCCCATGCTGCCCCGAGTGCTTGTGGCAGCGTCGAACTGGTGAGGTAGCGGTGACGGTACCCTGGCGGTGGGCAGGGGCGCTATTGGTCCTGACGCTCTCTGCAGTCGTTTTGACAAGTTGCGCCGGCATCCCTCCCAGCGATGCCGAGGCGTCGGAACAGGTTCGCGCCCTGAGTACCACGGTGGCGGCCACGCCTACTCTTGGCCCCACCTCTGGACCGATGCTATACGTTCCTCTAGTCCTGCATGGCCTTCCGCTAGAGCCGACTCCTACGCCCACACGAAGGCCGGGCGACCCTACACCATCTCCTCTTACAGATGCGGTTGTGGTGGCGTACAGCATGACCTCTCAGCGCTCCAGTTCTGACGGCTTCGCTTTGGACGTGGAGGGGGAGGTGAGGAACGACGGTCCCGTCGCCGTGCAGGGAGTACGCGTGCTGGTGGAGGGACGCAACGGGGGCGGCAGTTGTGGGCGGGGGGTTTTGCCCCTCCTGGGCAAGGCGGAGGTGGTGCTGCTGCCTGGAGAGTCATGGCCCTTCAGCGGTACTCTGGCGCTCAGCTGTGAGGCGGCGACGGTCGACCTGGCGACCGTTGCCGTTCAGACCGAACGAGAGCCAGTGCGGCTGGTGATGGAGGACACCGCCATAGGAGTGACGGAGGCGGGAGACTGGGAGCTGCGGGGCATGCTTCGCAATGCCACGACGGCGCTGATCGCCTATCCCCGGGTCGTGTTGACTCTCAGGAGGGCCGGGGGTGAGTATCTGAGCAGCAACGTGGCCTACACCGCTCTGGACCGGCTAGAGCCGGGCGAGGCCACTCCCTTCTCCGTGTCCATAGCCAAGAGCAGGATGACGGGGTGGGCCGACTTTCAGGCGGTGGCCACCGGCGAGAAACGGTAGAGACGGGACTCCTGGAAGCGAGGTGGAGTGGTGACGCTCAAGGGACCTAAGGCGCCGTATGTCCTGGCACTGGTATCGGTGGTAGCTACGCTGTGGGTGACGTTTGGGCTCACTTCGGAGTTCTTCGGCCTCTTCGAGAACGTCGTGGGGCTGGTGTTCGGTATCATCCTGGGGCTGGCTATCGCTCAGGTGTTCGTGGTGCCCAAGCAGAAGCTGCAGTGGGAGCGCATCCGTCTGCGGCGGAAGTACGGCAACACGGGGCGCTACCGCGAGCTGGCTCCACCGGATGAGGAGGAGCGAAGCGGTGGGTGGGCAGCGTTCTTCTCGCCCGGGACCTGGAACAAGGTCAACGTGGTGCTCGGGTTTGGGCTTCTCTTGATGCTGTTTGCCTTTGGAGTGGCCAACATCTTGACCGCGCTCATGGCCATAGTGAGCACCATCAACGTTCGCATGCTGATGGTGAACTATCAGGCCATCAAGCGGATCGAAGCCGACGAGCGCGAACCTCGAGGTCGGTGACCGCGGCCGACTGAGGACCCCTATCATTGAGAGCCCTCTTCGTCTATAACCCTGCCTCCGGCCAGGGCAGCGTGACGCGAGAGCTGGAGCAGTGTGTGCGGAGCCTGGACCGGTACGGGTGGTCGGCGGACCTGGTCTCGACCCAGTTCCCTCGACACGCGACCGAGATAGCGCGGGCTGCGGTGGTTGCCGGGCACCAGCTGGTGGTGGCGGTGGGCGGCGACGGCACAGTGAGCGAGGTGGCGAACGGCCTGGCTGGCTCAAGCACGACCATGGGCGTGATCCCCACCGGGACCACCAACGTCTGGGCTCTGCAGTTGGGGATTCCCAGCCTTCCCCCGTGGCACCCGCGCAAGGTGGTTGACCGGGTGCTGTTTGACCTGGAGGAGCTCGGCTGGCATCGCCCCACCAACGTTCCCTCCTGGCTTGCCGACGCTTTCGCCGTGCTTCTGCGCTCCGAGGTGCGGGCGGTCGACTTGGGTGTGGTGGACGGGCGCTACTTCGTAATGTGGTGTGGCGTCGGGTTTGACGCTCGAGTCACGGAGCAGGTAGTGCCGGAGGACAAGCGCCGCTACGGGGTCTTCGCCTATCTGGCCTCTACCGTGTCCGTGGCGATGGAGTACAGTGCTGCCCGCATGCTGGTGTCTCTGGGCGACCGGCAGCTGGAAGACGAGGTGCTGATGGTGCTGGCGGCCAACGCCCAGCTGTACGGCGGGGTCCTCCGCTTGGCTCCCGAGGCGCGCCTGGATGACGGACTCCTGGACGTATCGGTGTTCAAGGGCGAGGGTGTGGGCACAACTGTGAGGCACGTCACCGCTGTGCTCGCCGGGCGCCACCGCCAGGAGCCTCTAGTCGAGGTGGCCCAGGTGGACCGGCTGAGCGTGGCCTCAATGCCGTCGCAGGCAGTGCACGCGGACAGCGAGGCGTGCGGCACCACTCCGATAGACATAACCGTGAGGCCCAGATGCCTGAAGGTGTTGGTACCGCCGGGAGCGGCGACAGAGCTCTTCTGCTACCCACCGTTGTCGCCTGGCCTAGAGTGAAGGTGGGCGGCTACTCCCATTCGATGGTGGCAGGTGGCTTACTGGTGATGTCGTAGACCACCCGGTTGATGCCAGGTACCTCGTTCACGATGCGGGTGGATAGGCGCGCCAGCAAGTCGTAAGGCAACCGAGCCCAGTCCGCCGTCATGAAGTCCTGCGTGGTCACGGCCCGCAGAGCAACGACATTGCCGTAGGTGCGGTGGTCGCCCATCACTCCTACGGAGCACTCGGGAAGGAGGACGGTGAACGCCTGGGACGTCTCGCGGTAAAGGCCTGCTGCCCTGATCTCCTCGACGAAGATGGCGTCGGCCTCCTGCAAAAGGGCCACTCGCTCCGGCGTGACTTCTCCGATCACCCTTACGGCCAAGCCCGGCCCGGGGAACGGGTGCCTCCAGACGATCTCATCGGGAAGGCCCAGCTCTAGGCCTACCTGGCGCACCTCGTCCTTGAAGAGGTAGCGGAGCGGCTCGACCAGCTCCAGCTTCATGTCTTCGGGCAGACCGCCCACGTTGTGGTGAGTCTTGATGCGGGCGGCCACAGCTCGATCCGGTCCCTGGCTCTCGATGACGTCGGGGTAGAGAGTCCCCTGACCGAGGAACCGCACGTCCCCTAATGCTCGGGCCTCGCGCTCGAACACTCGGATGAAGGTTTCTCCGATGATCCTGCGCTTGACTTCAGGGTCTTCCACGCCTCGCAGCCGGGCGAAGAAGGTCCTGCTTTCGTCCAGGGCAATTAGGTTGACACCGAACCGCCGCCCGAACGTCTCCACCACCTGCGCTGCTTCGCCCTTACGCATCAGTCCGGTATCCACGAAGATGCAGGTCAGCTGGTCCCCGATGGCGCGATAGAGGATGGCGGCGGTGACGGACGAATCTACACCGCCGCTCAGGGCGCAGACCACCTTCTCTCCTCCGACGCGGCCGCGGATGTCCTGCACCGCCTCCTCGATGATGGATTCCACCGTCCAGTTGGGCTCTAGGTTGCAGACTCGGAAGAGGAAGTCTGCTAGTATGCGGCTGCCCAGAGGGGTGTGAGCTACCTCGGGATGGAACTGAAGGCCATACAGGCGAAGGCGATCGTTGCCCATGGCGGCAATGGGGCAGTTGCTGCTGCTGCCGAGCGCCTGGAAGTGGGGAGGAAGAGCCTCCACTTGATCCCCGTGGCTCATCCACACGTCCAGCTCGGAAGGGAGGTCTGCCGTCAGCGGCGAGGACTTCTCAAGCCGGACGGTGGCTGGCCCATACTCCCGTCGGTCCGCCGGCAAGACTCGGCCGCCGGCGACGGTCGCGATGAGGTGCATGCCGTAACAGATGCCGAGCACTGGCTTGCCGCTGGCCAGCACGTAGGGCGGGAGGGAGGGGGCATCCTGGTCGTAGACGCTGGCCGGCCCGCCCGACAGGATGAAAGCGGCCGGGTTGAGGCCCATCACTTCGTCCTCAGCGGCGGTATAGGGCACAAGCAGGCTATAGACCTTCTGCTCACGTATACGCCGGACGATCAACTGGCTGTACTGGGAGCCGAAATCCAGGACCACGACGGGATGACTCTTTGCGCTCACGGACTGCAACCTGCGTTCCTCCTGTGCCAAGGGCCTACCCCATGATAGCCGGTTACGCAGGCAGGGGCTAGTGCGCCCAGTGACAGTCTCGCCAACGGCGGAGCATGAGGTCCGGGCGGCATTAGCTGCCCGCGCGGGCCAGCCTCAGGTCGGAGAGCCGGCCCACAAGCGCGGGCCAGCCCGCCAGCAGGCAGCCGGAACGGGCGGGCACCGGGGCGGGGCCCAGGAGCTCTTCGGGCGGCAGGACCTCCAGGCTATGGGCGATGTCGCCCAGCCCACTTCCCTGAGCGTTGGCGTCCAGGCCCAGGTCGCGGGCACCGGCACAGAGCATCTCCTTCACCTGCCGTGGGGTGGCTTCGGGGCGAGCCTGGAGTATGAGAGCTGAGGCTCCGGCAGCGAAAGGGGCAGCCATGCTGCTGCCCGACGAGCGCACGTAGTACTCCTCGAAACCGGGGACGGGATCGCCCATGGTGCCCGCAGCAGAGCGGCAGGAGGCGATGCCCACCCCGGGGAAGAGAATGTCGGGCTTCGCCCTACGATCCGTAGTGGGCCCTCGAGAGGAGAAGGGCGCAACTCCGGCGGTTCCTTCGTGGGCGTGGGTGATATCGGCTGCGCCCACCGTGATCACCTCCCGCGCGCACCCGGGAGGGCCGATGGTGTAGGGTCTGGGTCCCGCGTTCCCCGCTGCCACGCAGATGATCAGCCCTTGTTCTGCCAGCTCATCGCACATCACGGAGAGGGCGTCGGTGCCGTCGCCGGCCTGTGAGCCCCCCAGTGACAGACAGGCCACCTGAGCGCCGTTTTCTAGGGCCCACTCCAGCCCGGCGATGACGTCGCTGGCATCCCCCGACCCATCGTCGGCCAGCACCTTGGCCACCAGAAGCCCCGCCTCGGGGGCGATACCGCGGAATCGCCCCTGGCTGGCGGCGCCGCTGCCGGCGGCGATGCCGGCGACATGAGTCCCATGTCCGTTGGCGTCTGTGGTGGAGAGGGACAGGCGACGCCGCCGAGACCAGGGTTTGGGTTCGCCTCCGGTCTGAGGGTAGGACACCGCTGCCAGCACGCGGTCGCCAAAGTCGGGGTGATCGGGGTCTATACCAGTGTCGAGGATGGCGACTCTGACCCCCTCTCCTGTCAGCCCTGCCTCCCAGGCGACGTCGGCGCGCACAGGACCGACGCTGCGGTCCAGAAGGGCATGAACGCGGAAATCGAGCCAGACTCGCTCGACCGCCTCGTCGTTCACCAGGGCGGCTACGCCCTCCGCTGGGAGGCGGGCAGCCAGGGCGGGGATTGTCGCGAAGGTCCGCTTGAGGCGAAAGTCGGTGCCTTTGGGCAGCTTGGGCGGAGCGCCTGGATGGTACCTGACGATCACGGGAACGGCGGCCTCGTCCGAGGCAGAGACCAGGCGCGCGCGGAGGTCGCGGCACAGCTTCGGTGAGTTGGCCAGATCGGTGTGGCGATTCATGCTGATCCAGGAGCCGGGCCGCACGAGGCGCCCGGAATGTACTTCAGGGACGCATGCGAGAACCGTACCAGGCGCCAAGAAGGCGAGGATAGACCGGAGTGGTCCATTCCTGGAGGAGAGGCACACGGATCCCACGTTGACGGTGGGCCAGGTTGCGCCGGCCACTCCGGTGGCATAACCTCTGGGCGCCATGATGACCCGTATGAGTCACAGCCGGGGCACCTGGTGGCGTCGAGGACGGCCCTGGCTGTTTGCCTTGCTGACCATCGTCGCTGTACTGTCCGCGCCCTTGCCCGTGGCAGGAGCGGCGGTGTACGGCCGGCCGGCCGTGGCGCCGGTGAGCAGAGCGCCGGCGCTGGAGGTGAGCGGCTACAGCGGGGTGGTGCGGGCTCCTGTCTCCGGCCGCTGCATGCTGGCGTCGAGGGCGACGAGCCGGCGAGGAGCGGGCGTCGCCCTCTGCCCCGGGGAAGGGCAGCGACGGCAGCTCCACCTTCCAGTCATCTTCCGGGCCGGTCGCAGCCCCCTTCCGCAGCTTCTCGCCATCGGGCCGACGACTGTGCCGCCAACCGTGGCGGTGGGTCCGACGCCGGACGGGGTGGTGCGGACCGTGGACCTGCCCATCCTGATGTACCACCACGTCGGCGATGTGCCGGCCGGTGCAGACTCAATCCGCCGGGGGCTCACCGTCTCGGAGAGCAACTTTCGAGCTCAGATGGCCTATCTCAGGGACTCGGGGTACGAACCGGTGACCCTGGCCGCCCTCGTGCAGCACCTGGCCGTGGGCGCGCCGCTTCCGGAGCGGCCGGTGATCATAACGCTGGACGACGGCTACCGAGATGCCTACGATGTCGCCTTTCCCGTGTTGAAGGAATACGGGTTCGTGGCCACCCTGTTCCTGGTGACGGCACCGATTGACGAGGGCTCGCACGAGTTCGTGACCTGGGACCAGGTTCGTGA
The DNA here is from genome assembly GCA_013178015.1 of Anaerolineae bacterium. Taxonomy (NCBI): domain Bacteria; kingdom Bacillati; phylum Chloroflexota; class Anaerolineae; species Anaerolineae bacterium. The sequence goes on along the minus strand of JABLXR010000012.1, from coordinate 28,789 downwards.
GATGCACTCGGCCGGCATAGAGATGGGGGCACACTCCTACACCCACCCGGACCTGCGCGGGCAGTCCACCGACTATCTGGTCTGGCAGATAGTGGGGAGTAAGGAAGCCATCGAGGAGCGCATCGAGGAGCCGGTCCGTTTCCTGGCCTACCCGAGCGGCGCTTACGACGAGAACGTGGTGCGGGTGGTGCGCTCGGCCGGGTTCTGGGGAGCGGTGACGATCGAGTCAGGGTGCCGGCACTCTGAGGCGACGCTCTGGACCCTCAGCCGCATCCGCGTCCAGCCACAGGATGGGGTGAAAGGGCTGGCATCCAAGCTGGAGGCCTGCCTGGACCGATGAGGGTTGGCGGCAGGTGCGTCGGCTGGTCGGGCAGGACTCCAGCCCGGAGGCCGGACGTGTCAGTCTATCTTGATCCTGGTAGTGGGCTGCTCCGGCGGCTTCTCCGTCTTCTCGATGGCGGCATCGAGGAGGCTGCGATAGGCCAAGAGCATCTCCCGGAAGGCGGCCCGGGTGTGGCTGCGGAATTCCTCAGGAAGCGGCGGCGTCACTCGAGGGCGGGTGCCGACCAGGCCCTCGATGCCTTGAGCCAGCCATTCGCTGAAGTCGAAGTCCTTCTTGCTCTCGCTCACAAGTCACCTCCAGTAACACCACTTGATCCGGCTCGTCGCTCGGCCACGGCCAGCAGGGCCGTGCCCAGGGGCAAGTCCATACGACGCAGCAGCTGGGCTTCCCAGCTCCCCACGGTGGTCAGGATGGAGTTGAACGGCTCCGGCGTAGGTTCCATCTCTACCTGGTAGGCGCCGTCATCGGGAGTGGTGAGATCGGGTTTGGCGCCCAGGGCCCGGCGGGCCAGTATCAGGCCCGCCGCTGCCGGGAAGACCAGGAAGTAAGTGTAGGAAAGCCGGCGGATGGCAAAGCCAGTGCTCTCCAAGATCTCCCTGAGACCCGACGCCGTGTAGCGGCGGTAGTGGTGGTTGATCACGTCGTTGTGGCTCCAGAGCCACCCGTGGGCCGGAGTGGTCACCACTACCAGACCACCAGGACGACACACCCGGTACGCCTCCGCGACCATGCCCCTATCATCCGGTGAGTGCTCGATCACGTCCAGGAGGGCCACTAGGTCGAAGCTCTCCGGAGCGAAGGGAAGGGCCGTAGCCTCGGCCGGCAGAGAGCGGTATCCTCGCTGCCAGGCCACGGTCAGTGGTGCCCAGGCATTGTCTACGCCAATCACACTGCCGTAGCGCGCCAGGTGATGGACCATGTTGCCAGCACCGCTGCCGACATCGAGCACCCGGCCCTTGCCCCGGACCAGCGGATCCAGGATGGCGATGAGAGCCTGGGTGCGAGAGTGGAACCACCAGTGCCCATCCTCGGCAGTCACTATCGGGACGGGTGTGGGTGCCGGGGCACCAGCCATGGCTAGAAGCACCCCAACTGACAGGAGCGAACGCGGAGGCCCACGCATTCCGCTGTTTGCCCCACCAGAAGACGGGTGACGCCGAACCCGTCCGCGAGAGCCCAGGCCTCAGCACAGGTGATCTCTCCCGTCTCCTCACTGGCCAGCCTGTCGAGAAGCGCTTGTGGCAAAGCACCAGCAGGCTGCAGCCGCTTGTCGTCAGGCGTGTGGGACCGCCCGTAACCGAAGAGACCCAGCTGACAGCGGGTCAGTTTCACGCCAGCTTCATTGGCAGCTTGTCCCACTTCCTCGGGGGACGCGCCCGCTTCCGTTGCTAGCGTCATGGCGCTGCTACAGGTGAGGCGTGCCCCCTCTCTCGCGGCCGCACGCACGATCTCGACCAGGGTTGTGCTCAAGGAGCCCTCCAGCATCTGCCTTGATAGGGAGTATACCATTCTAGGATAGGCGAGACCACCAGCGGAGAGGCGTCGGGGTGAAGGCGAGCCCGGCGCCGGGGCGAGCAAGATGCGCTCCCCAGGGTCGATGCGGCCTGGGTTCCGCTTGCGCACGATCCGTTTTGGCTACGCTGGCGGTCGGAGATATAATGAAGTGGTACGGGGCGTAGCGCAGCTCGGTAGCGCGCACGGTTCGGGTCCGTGAGGTCGGAGGTTCAAATCCTCTCGCCCCGACTCAGCAGCACAGCATGGCCACAGCAGCCTCGCGGGCAGCGCTCGCGGGGCTTTCTAGCGTCAGGGGTCGGGCCCGCCCTCCCTACCGAGAGGTCCGAATCGGTGCCTATGCCTTGTACGGGCGCGGCGAACGGGTATGATAGGGTGCTGAAGGTCGACAGCGACGGGGAGAGCCACGGCGTGGGTTGGGGAGCGTCTCCGGAGGAGCGACGGGCCATCGCCAGGTGGCTTATCGAGGCCGCCGCTGGCCTGGTAGGGTATGGCTTCATTCTCTTTCTGTCCGCGGGGCGGCTGGACTGGTTCTGGGGGTGGGTAGCTCTGGCCCTGTTTGGCCTGGTGTTGGCCGCCCATCCGCTGATCCTCTTGCGCATCAACCCAGGCCTGCTGGCAGAGCGGCAGAGAGGCTTGCGCGATCCTCGGGTGGCAGCCTGGGACAGGCGGTTGGTCGCCCTGGCCGGAGGCTCCATGCTGCTGTCGTGGGCGGTGGCGGGGCTGGACACCCGCTTCGGATGGACGGGGCCGATGCCGACTCTCTATCACGTCGGCGGTCTGGCTCTGGCGGCGCTGGGCTACGGCCTGTTTCTCTGGGCGATGGCATCCAACGCCTTCTTCGCCGAAGGGGTGCGCATTCAAGGGGAGCGGGGGCACACCGTGGCCACGGGAGGTCCCTACCGTTACGTACGACACCCGGGGTACGCGGGAGGTATCCTCTCGTTCCTGGGCATCCCTCTGTTGCTGGGATCCGTGTGGGCGCTGATGCCAGCGGGTATGGCCACGGCGCTGTACGTTCGGCGCACTGCCCTGGAGGACACGACTCTGATGGGCGAGCTACCGGGGTATGCCGAGTACGCCCGGCGGACCCATTACCGGCTTCTTCCGGGCGTGTGGCGACCCTGCACTCCGGCTCCTCGCGGGAGTCCCACACCCTGGTAGGGAGACGCACTTCGTGAGCACGGTTGGCATCGTAGGTGCCGGGCCCAGCGGCATAATGGCGGCGCTGCAGGCAGCGGAGCGAGGGGCCCGGGTGATCCTCTTCGACAGCAACCGCACCGTGGGCCGCAAACTGGCGGTCACCGGCAACGGGCGGGGCAACCTCACTAACGCCGCAGTCGGGGTGGACGCCTATCACTGCGCTGACCGCTCCTTCCTCGAGCGGGCGCTGTCCGCGTTCGGGCGCGACGATCTGCTGACCTACCTGAGGAGAGTGGGCGTGCTCACCTACGCCACCCACGACGGCTGGTACTACCCCGTCTCGGGCTCGGCGGCAACGGTAGTGGAGGCTCTGGCGACGGCCCTGGATGCGGCTGGCGTCGAGGTTCGGCTGCTTACCAAGGTAGACGACCTCCGTCCGCGAGGGGCCGGCTGGGAGCTGTGGGCGGGAGGCGGCTCCAGCAAGATCCCGGTGGACCGCGTGGTGGTGGCCACAGGGGGAATGGCCGCCCCGGCGTTGGGGTCCAAGGGGAGCATGTTCCCGGTGCTGGAAGGGCTGGGCCACACGGTGATACCCCTGCGGCCGGCCCTGGTGCCCCTGGTGGGGGACGTGCGTCACCTGCACAAGCTCCAGGGCGTTCGACTAGACGTGCGCGTGCGACTGCTGGCGGGGGACGAGGTCTTGGGTGAGGAGTTCGGGAACCTCATGTTCACTCAGTCCGGCCTCAGCGGTCCCGCCCCCATGAACCTGAGCTATCTCGTGGGTAGCGACGGCAGGAAGGGGCTGGAGGCTTCCATAGACCTGGTGCCGACGCACCGGCATGAGCTGATGCAGTTGCTTCACGAGCAGCAGGGGCGGCCAGTGCCGTTACGGGTACTGCTCGGGTCGGTGGTGCCGCCCAAGGTGCCCCCAGTGATCATGGAACTGGCGGGAGTGCCGCGGGAGGCTCGCCTGACCGAGGTGGACGGAGAGGCACTGGCACGCGTGCTGGGACACCTACGTGACCTGCGGGTGAGAGTCACCGGAACCAGGGGGTTCGACCAGGCCCAGCTCTCAGCGGGTGGGGTGCCGGTGACCGAGGTTGACGCCGATACGATGGAGTCAAGGAAAGCACGTGGGTTGCATCTGGCCGGCGAAGTGATGGACGTCGTCGGGCCGTGTGGCGGGTTCAACCTTCAGTTCGCCTTCACCAGCGGGGCACTGGCGGGAAGGGCTGCGGCCGGGTAAGGGGCAGAGCGAGACAGTGGGCGGGCCGCCGCATCAGAGGGAGCGGGGGCCCGCCCGTCTGTGGATGCGAGTGGCGCGGGCTACCTGGCCGCGATTCGCCGGGTGAGGCCCCAGCCGCCGGCGTCCTCGGGGTTGCCAGGATCACCGGGCAGGAGCTCTTCGTAGTGCTCGATCACCTTGCGGAAGGCGGCGGAATACTCGGAGATGATGTCCGGGCGATAGTGTTTGAACCAGGGGATGCTGTAGATGCGCTCCTGGATACCCTCCGAGACCGGCAAGCTTCCGGCAGGCTGAGCGATCTCCACTCCCTCAGGCAGGTTGGCCACGCGAGTGGGCCGGCCAGCATGGTAGACGTCAATGGTGTTGAACAGTGGATGGGTGTGCAGGGCTTTGTTGCAGCCGGGCGAGGTGGGCACCCCTTCGGCGCGCAGAGCCTCGCAGAATCGGTGAACCGACAGCCCACCCAGCTCCTCGGGGCGGTAGAGCCCGTGGGGGGCATACCATCCGCCTTTGGTGCAGTTGCTACCTTTGGCAGGGCGGTGCGAGCGAATGCCCGGCTGGTCGCCGATCTCGTCCCAGAAGAAGTTCATGGCACGATCAATGTCTTCCATCTCGGCCGGGTACTTCTTGAGCTGCACCCTAGCCATGGCTGAGGTGAGCTGGTTCATGCGGTTCTTGTATCCGCCCCAAGGCAGCCCCGCGCCGGCCACATACTGGGGCAGGGTGAGCTCGCTGTGACGGGCGTAGTGGCCGAACACGAGGGCGCGCTCGTAGATCTCGCGGTCGTTGGTGAGAAGCAGCCCGCCCTCTCCGGCGGCGAAGGACTTGCCGGACATGATCGAGAACCCACCCACGTCTCCAATGGTGCCCACCATACGGCCCTTGTAGAGGGCGCCGTGGGCATGCGAGCAGTCCTCGATCACCTTGAGGTTGTGGCGGCGAGCGATGTCCATGATGGGGTCCATGTCGGCGGGATAGCCGGTGTAATGCACGGCCACGATGGCTTTGGTGCGCTCGGTGATGCGGTGCTCGATGTCGTTGGGATCTATGTTGACGGTGTCGGGGTCTACATCGGCAAAGACGACGGTGCCGCCCAGGCTGTACACCTGGAGACAGGAGGCCCAGTAGGTCACGCTGGGGCAGATGATCTCGTCGCCCTTGCCTACGCCCACGCCGTACATAGCGGCCTGTATCGCCTGGGTGCCGGTGTTGTGCCCGAGACAGAACTCCATGCCGTGCCAGGCGGCGAACTCCTGCTCAAGCTGCTTGGTGACGTCCCACCCGGACATAGCACCTCGGCGGAGCACCTCTAGGACTGCCTCCTCTATGTCCGGAGTGACGATGGGCCAGGTGAACATGTCCCCTGGGTCGCTCTTGACCGACTTGGGACCACCCAATAACGCCAGCTGGCTTGCCATTGACCTCTGCCTCCTCTGCTCTCCCCGCTTAGTCGGGTCTGTCGTTGGGCGCCACCCGGGGCTTGGACCCAGATGGCAGGACACATCATGGTGCAAGTCGAGCTGCGAAGCAAGACGCCCGGATGCTGGGCATCCGGGGCCCTTAGCTAGACGTGGGCAGATCGCCGGCGGAGGCCGATCGCTAACGCCCAGGTCGCCAGGGAGACGGCCAGGATGGCCGCCAGGCCGACCTCGGCAATGCGGAGGGTCCGCTCCAGGGGCCGGCCTTCGGTGCGCACCTGCGCCTCGGGGGCGCCCTCCGCCATCCCTTGCTCGTGAGCTTCGGCTGCGCTGTCCGCCGGCTGGGTGTCTTGCCTTTCCTCCACCGCTATCTGCGGGGCCTCGTGCCTCGGTTGCGCGGTGACGTCCTCCGGCGCGCCTTCGGCTGCCAGGGGCTCGGCCGCGGCGGCGAGGTCCTCGGGGGTAGGGGGCACCGCCAGCCCGAAGGCGGCAGCAGGCGTGGCCGTGGCCTCTGGAGGTGGCCCGCCGAGCCCGCGCTTGCTTGGCTCGTAGGTGTTGGTCAGGGCCGGAGAGCCTGCAGGAAGCGGGGCCGCCGCCAGACCGGCTACCTCGGCCTCGGCGCTGGAATACGGCGCAGCCTCCTCGACAGGAGACTCCGAGGCGGCCAGCGGTGCCGACTCGGGGGCGGGCTCGGCGGGCAGCTCAGCCGCGGCTGCGGCCACGGTGGGCTCAGGCGGCAGGGGAGGTGCGGGCACGGCGGTGGCCTCCGGTCGCAGCCGGTCGGCGGGCTCAGCCTCCAGGACGGTGACGGGCTCGGACGGAGCGAGCTGGGGGAGCGCCACCGCCCCGGCGGTGGACGCTTTCGGGACCGGAGCGCCGCGAAAGCCTTGCACCAGGAGCAAGTCCACGGACAGGAGGGCGACGAGCAGCATGGCGGCGATGGCGGCCACGGCCGGGGAATACCTGGTCCAGAGGCTGAGCCAGGAACGGCGCCTAACCATGTCAGGAGTCAGGGCGAATGAGCGTGTCGGTTCAGCGAGGGGAGTAGCCCGCATGGTATTCACGATCAGCTGCAGCTGCTCGAGCTCGAGGCGGCAGACTGGGCACGTGGCCAAGTGTCGCTCGACCAGCACTCGTTCGCCCTCCTCCACCTGGCCGTCCAGGTACGAAGAGAGCAGGTGACTTACGTGCTGGGCGTCTGGCGTAGGGAAGCGTCGGGTATTAGCCATCACAACCTAAGGACGTAGTCCGGCAGGGAGTAGTTCCGGGTGCTCGAGCAGCATCTCGCGCACCCTACCTCGGGCGCGGCTGAGGCGAGACTTGACAGTGCCGAGGGATAGGCCCAGGGCGTCCGCCGCCTCGTCGTAGTTGAACTGGTTGAAGTCCACCAGGACGATCACCGACCTCTGGTCCGGAGGAAGCTTGAGGACAGCAGCGGCGATGGCGCGCGAGAGCTCGGCGCCCAGGGCAGCATCCTCGGGCGAGACCCGGTCGTCCACCAGCTCTGCCACCCTATCGTGTTCCTCGACCAGGTCCTCGATGGAGGAGGCGCGGTGGCGCTGACGGGAGCGCAGCTGATCGTAAGCGCAGTTGGTGGCGATGCGGGCCAGCCAGGCCCGGAAGGAGCCGCCACGGAACTGCCCGATCTTGCGATATGCCAAGATGAGAGCTTCCTGGGTAGCGTCACTGGCCAGGTCGGCGTCGCCAGTGATGCGGTAGGTGACGTTGTAGGCCAGAGACTGGTACCTCTGAACCAGGACGTTGAAGGCCGCCAGGTCGCCCTGCTGTGCCAGCGAGGCCAGGTCAGGATCAGACGAAGTTGATTTGACCGGGATAGACACGCTCACTATACTTGATCGAATGAGGTCGGCCGAAGTGGCGGAATGGCAGACGCGGCGGTCTCAAAAACCGTTGGGGATCATACCCCATGTGGGTTCGAATCCCACCTTCGGCATATCGGCGGCAACTGGTACCGGGTCCTGATCAGCTATCGCGCAGGACCCGTTGTCGTTTGGGCTGGCTGGTGGCGCAGGGACCCGTCGGCATCAGTTTGCCGGGTGGCCTGTCTTCTGTCAAACTTGGCGCCGGATGACGATCCACCTCCGGCCGGTGCTTGTAGATGTCCCTTCGTGCTGTCCTCCAGACCGTGGCTTTGACTCTGGTGCTCCTGGGAGGGGTGGGTCTGGGTGTCTTCTTGTCGCTTGAGGCCTGGCCCGCTACCTGCAGCTACGCTCTACCCCACGAGCTCAGCCAGCGCTCTCGATGCCTCTGGATAGCCTGGTCTGCCGATGCTTACGTCAAGGACCAAGACCTCAATCGCGCCAGAGGTCGCGTGGTCCTGCTCGGCGAGGAGCTGCCCGACACGCTCTGCGCCCTGGCGACCGGACGCTGTCCTACCTGCCGGCCAGATCAGGCAACCGCCGGGGCGGAGCTGGCTCGGGCGTTGGGGATCAGATGTGAGGAGTGATCGATCCCCATGAGTCGCAGGCTGTTCAGCGTGCTCGCGGTTGCCTACCTGGCTGCGGGGCTTGCCGCGGGGCTGCTGCTGGGATGGGCCTGGCAGATAGGCCCGGGCGGCTGCGACCTTGGGGAGATGTCTCCGCCATACCTATGGGAGTATCTGGGGTGCGTGGCGTTGGCCCGTCCGACCACCCGGGAGGAGGCGCGGTGTGCGTTTCCCGAGCTGGACGATCTGGCGATTGCCACGATGGCGGAGGAAGCAGCGGCGCAGGCCATGGCGGCCGGGGATCGGACGACGGGCCGGGCTCTGGTAAGCCTGGCCTCGGTGTTTGGCCGGCAGCGGCCCGATCTGCTAGTATACGCCGCGACTCTGGAGGCCCTATCGCAGGTGCAAGCAGAGGACACGGCTGTCCCTTCGGTCTCCGAGGCTACCCCACGTTCTGGCGCTGGTCAGCCGTTCTACGTTGTCACGCGGCTTCAGTCCGCCTGCGACAGGTCAGCGCGGGAGGACGCAGTTCAGGTACGGGTGTTCGGGCCTCAGGGCGAGGGCGTGGCCGGGCAGAGAATCCGCCTGGAGTGGCAGAGGGGTTCGCAGGTGGCCGTTACGGGCCTAAAGGAGCCTGGGCAACCGGGCTACGCCGACTTCCGCTTGAGTCCGGGCGCGGTCTACCGGCTGTACGCTGTGGGAGCTGGGGGGGAGGCGGTGAGTCGCGCAGTGGAGCTGTCGGTGGCCGCGGCCGGCTGTGGTGGGGATGAGTGGGCCGTCTGGCTAATTGACCTCACCCGCCTGAGCGGTGAGGCCACTCCGCCCACCACCTAAGCCACACCCGGTGAGCTAACGGAGGTCGCCAAGTGGAGAGACCCAGCCTCAGCAACGTGCCGCTGTTCAGCGGTTTTAACCCGGGAGACCGCGCCTTCCTCGAGGATCGCCTGGAAGAGGTGAGGCTCGATCCCGGGGCCACGCTAGTGCAGTCCGGGTCGAAGGCGGATCGCGTGTTCATCCTGGCGCGGGGATGGGTGCGGCTGCTCAGCAGCGGTGGTCACGAGTTGGCCCGCCTGGGGCCGGGAAGCGTGGTAGGTGAGGCGGACGCCCTGAGCGGCCAGACGTACTCGGTACAGGCCGAGGCGGTGACGCAGGTGCGCGCCTGGACCCTGAGCGTGTCGAACATCCAGGAGATGGTGCGCCAGTTCCCGGCCTCGCTCATCGCGCTAGACTCGGCCCTGGGCTTTCGCTCCGAGGTGGCAGCCGAAGGTTTCGCCGACTGGCTGGCAGGAATGGCGGAATTCGAGGGCGTCAGCCGTGCTGACTTGCGCCGGCTGGCCGGCCACCTGGAACCGGCATGGCTAGAGCCGGGAGAGGATATCTCCCTGCGGAGCGAGTCCGGCTTTGCCATCATCGAGCAGGGCTCGATCGAGCTCAGGGACGAGCTGGATCGGCCGGCGATCCGCGAAGGCTGCTTCCTGTACGTGGACCGGAGCCTGCTTTCCGGTGGGATGCCTTCCCAGGGGGCCAAGGCAGTGGCGCCGACAATGGCCTGGTACCTTCCGGCGGGCACTTGTGCCCGCCTGCAGGCGGAAGGGCTGAGCGTCCTGCGAGAGCTTGTGGAAGCGACGGAGCCGGTGGAGGAGAGTGTCGGGCTCGGGGGCGCCTGCGTAGATGAGCCCGTGCTCGAGGCGGCGGTGCCGGAGCGGGCTGCTCGCGCCCGGGGCCGTTCGGGAGCGGCGTCCACTGGCCCCAGGCTGTCGGTCGGGGGGCGGGTGCGCCTGGCTCTGGCCGCCCTCCTGGTGCTCTGGGTTCTGCTCTCGGGGGTTGTGGGGCTGCTGCGGTCGGTGGGAGTGATGGCCTCGGTGGGTGGAGGGTGGGCTGGCTACGTGGAGTTACAGGCCACGGCTAGGGCGCTGACGCCGATGGTGCTGGCCCAGGACGTCACTTCCACGCCGACGTTTGCCCCTTCGCCCACGCCTGCGGCGACCAGCACCCCGGTGCCGACGGACACTCCCGTGCCACCCACGGCGACGCCGGTGCCTACTGAGACTGCGGTGCCTACGGATACGCCCGTGCCCCCCACGTCCACTCCGGCCCCGCCCGCGGCGCCGGCGGCGTCCCAGGATGCGGCGGCTCCGGCTCCGACGGACACTCCGGTCCCGGCCAGAGCGGGCGTGGACTACCGGTTGGTGTCGTGGCGGCAACTCACGCCTTGCGAGAACCACGGAATGCACAACATCTTCATCAACGTGTTGGACCCGGCCGGGAACGGCATCCCCGGGGTGCCGCTCCACGTGCACTGGGGAGGGCCGGATGGGGCGGTGATCACGACTGGGGGGAAGCCGGAGCTAGGTCCTGGGTGGGCCGTATTCGACATGTACCGGGGGACCTACTGGGTGAGGGTGAACGAGGGCACCAGCGACACCACTCCGCCGCTCACGGTGGACATCGGGGAGGACCAGAAGTGCGAGGAGACGGGCAACCCGGTGGCCAACTCCCTCTACCACTACAGCTACGAGGTGATCTTCCAGCGCACTTGGTGATGCCGGCTGCCATCAGCACAAGGGGGGCGGCCGAGAGCCGCCCCCCTTGTGCGCTCTAGGCCGAGTTCGCGCGCGAGGTTCGTTGGCTGCCCTCGTGGTGGATCTCGGCCACTAGGTTACCTCGGAAGGTGACTGACTCCAGGGCCACCGGCTCCGCGTCTGGCCCGACGCTCACTCCGTAGTGCTGCCTGCCGCTGCCATCATCGCCGATGACGCAGTCCCGTAGGACGATCCCTCGGGTGAAGCCTTCCACGCGCACGCCGGCCCCTCCGCCTGCGTCTTCGGGGCCGTTTCCCAGGATGGTGCAGCGTACGAAGGTGTTGCGGTGGCCGGCCATGGGCTCGGATTCGGGGCGGAAGTAGATGCCATGTCGCCCGTTGCCCACCACGGTGCAGTCTTCGAAGAGGTTGTCTGTGTCCTTGTGGCCGATAGATATGCCGTACTGGCCGTTGGCCTCAAGGACGTTGCCAGTGAACCTGCCGTGGCGCACGCGCCAGCAGAGGAACAGGCCGATGCGCCCGTTGTGATGGGAGCGGCAGCCGGAGATGACCGGCCGCTGGGAGCCGCTGCCCGGGTGAAGGCCCAGCTCGGCATTGTGGGCGCACTCGCAGTCGCGCACGATTACATCGTTGGACTGCTGGAAGCTAATGCCGTCCCCGTTGTAGCGACGGACGGCGCAGCCCTCGATCACCGTCCCATGGGCCCGATAGAGGAAGATGCCCGCCCCGCGGCAGCCGGTGAGAGGGACGTTGGCCTCCCGGTTGCCGTCCACGGTCAGGTGGGCTACCGAGGCGCCACGGATATGGTAGCCGCTGATGACGGGGAAGGTAGTGTGGGCCACGGCCCCGGCCGAGACCAGGTAGTCGGCCTGGAGGGGTCTGTCGATGAGGAGCGTGTTCCCCTCGCGGCCGGTGACGCGGGCAACGGTGACATGGAACCCGCCGCTGCGATCGTCCGTGACCGTGACACTAATGCCCGGCTCGAAGCCGGTGGCGTCCACCAGGGTGATCTGCTCCTCGCCGTAGTCGCCGTCCAGGTAGAGAGGGGAGGTGCGGGAGGCATCCTTGAGGAGGATGGTGTCCTCGCCGCTGCCCTCCACCCGGACGCCGGAGCGCAGGTGGAGGGAGTCGCGCATGAGATAGGTGCCGGGGAGGACGCGGACGAGGCCGCCGCCGAAGCCGGCGACGTAGTCCACGGCGGCCTGGAGGGCGCGGTGATCGGAGCCGCAGAGGTCGGCGCTCCGGGGGCCGACGGTGAGGGTGACGGGCTGGGTCATGGGTAGTGCCTCACAGGGTCATGTTGGCGCGCCCGAGGTAGCAAGACAAGACGGCCGACGCGGAGTCGGCCGTCTGTGTGGTGCCGAGGCCCAGACTTGAACTGGGGACCCCCTGATTTTCAGTCAAGTGCTCTACCAACTGAGCTACCTCGGCAGGTGGGGCCACTGACAACCCCATTCTAGCAATGCGCAGTCAGCGCGTCAAATGATTGCCGGACGGAGGATCGCCCGCGGGCATTCACCATGGCCCGCGGGCGACGGCTCGGCCCTAGACGAGCTCGCTCAGGGCCACCTCGCGCTTCTCGCGCATGGAGACGTCCACCGCCTGCAGGAGCGCCACAGGCTGAAGCAGGTGGTCCAGGGGGAAGGGCGCGCGCTTGTTCTGCACCATCTTGACGAAGTTGGCCACGCCCATCTGGTAGCCAGTGGTGCCGTCCAGCTCGTGCACCAGGGTGCCGTTCTCGCCGAAGACGAGCACGTAGGGAATGCTCTTAGCCTTCTCCAGGAAGTTCATCACCACGTGGTAGTCGTCGTACTTGACTACGGCAGCCACGTTGCCCTTGTGCTCCACCGCGGTCACCGAGCGGGCATCGTAGCCGAAGATGGCCATGGTCATCTCGGCTAGGTGCGACCCGTAGAAGTAAATGCCACCGTACTCGTTCTCCAGGGCGGCGTAGTAGTTGATGGTGCCAGCGACGATGGGCTTGATGGAGCGCCCGCCCTCCGCCGACAGCCGTGCCCGGAAGGCCATCATGTCCAGCGAGTGCTTGAGGGTACTGCCGCCGCTCAGGGGGGTGTTCCTCCGCTCTGCGGCCTCGATCATGGCTTTGGCGTCTTCTACTTTGATAGCGAAGGGCTTGTCTACCCAGGTGGGGATGCCGGCGTTGATGAAGGGCAGGGCGTACTGGGCATGCAAGTCGCCATGTCGCCAGACCACCATCACCGCGTCCACCATTCCCAACATGTCTTCCGGCTTATCTACGATGGTCTCGATGGCGCCGGCCTCCGCCACCTCCTGATTGCGGGCGGCGTCCGTCCCGTAGAGGGCGACCACGCGGAAGTCCTCGGGCGCAACCTCGCTGCCGGGGGGAGAGAGGTTGAAGAGCTTGGAGAAGGCGATGGCGTGGGAGTTGTCGGAACCGACGATACCGATGCGAACCATTGCTGATACTCCTAGGAGCAGATGAGTCTCATCGCCGCGGAGAGACTGGGCGCAGGTTAGCGCAGATGGTGAGTGGCATCAAGGGAGAGGGGGAGACAGGGAGACGGGGAGAGGGGGTGAGAGACAGGGAGGTAGGCGCGGACAGGGCGAAGCTCGAGCAGAGGCACAGCCTGTGGTAGTGGGCATCAAGGACAACCGGCGGGCAACCGCCTGTGTGCCCTGGCATCGCTCCCGGCCCTGTCTCCCCCTCTCCCTGTCTCCGTGTCTCCCCCTCTCCCCCTCTCCGCGTCACTACCGGGCGTACTTCTGCGTGACCTCCTGGGCCACTCGGGCCCAGAGGGCGAGGCGCTCGGGCCGGTGGCCCACGGTATGGATGTCGCTCAAGTTGACGTCCATGATGAGGCCAGCGCCCACCTGCATGAGCGCCTCCAGCTCGGCTCGCATCTGCTCCTCGGTGAAGGTGAGGATGTTATCCGCCGGGTGTACGTGCTTCTCGATGACGCAGTCGCGGCCGATCTCGGGGCCCAGCGAAGCGAAGTCTGACCAAGGTGACACGTGGAAGCGGCGCAGGCCCGGCGTCTTCTTGACCACCCTGTACTTGTGGGTCAGGTCCTCGCAGCCGTGGAAGTAGACGCGGCCGGGGGTGTAGAGGCGGGCGAGGCGTTCGTGGTAGGGCTGCAGGAACTCATCGAACATGGCTGGAGAGATGGAAGCAGCGCTCTGCGCCGAGATGTACACCCAGGCCTTGTCTATCCCACTCGAGCTCTGCAGGACTTCAGGCCCGAGCTCCTCGTAGTGCACCCGGCATCCAAGCCAGGAGGCCGGTACGTCGAAGAGTCTCATCCGGTCCACTTCCAGCAGGAACTTCTCCATGCCGGTGGTGACGAGGTCCATGAGCCGGTGCACTAGGCTGGGGTTGTCCACGAAGTCGAAGAGCAGGCTATCCATCCCCCGGAGCCGCACCACCACCTCGAAGGGGCTAGCCCCGACGCGGTTGGCAGAGACGATGACCGGGAGCTTGCCATCCACCAGTTCCTGGGCCTCCTCTACCCGGCGCCGGGTCTCGTCGAAGTCAATATCCACCGGGGGATAGCTCAGCCGATACAGGTCGGCCTCGGTCTCGATGATGGGAACGGGCTTGTAGGCGCCTCCGACGGCATAGCTCATGTCCGCCTCGCGGCGCCGCAGCGGCACTCCCCACATCTCGTCCACGGGCGTCCGGAACACGGCGGACACGCTGATCACGGGCAGGATCACATCATCATCTGGGATCATCTCGTGCTTGTAGAGGCGCTGACGGAGTTGCAGCTCCACGCTGCGGGCCAACCCCTCCGAGTAGGTCAGCTCCTCGGCGGGGATGATCTCCTGCCATACGGTGGAGTATCCACCGTTGACGGGGAGGTGTACGTGGACCGGCACCTTCTCCACCTTCTGCAGGTGCTGATGCCTCGTCCACATCGCCTTGCGCTCGACATACCTAGGGTCGGCGCAGGCCTCGATCAAACGATCCGCCAAGGCGGACAGCGTCAGCGTCCGATCGCGGGCTATCACTGCTTGCCTCCGGTGTCATGGCCGTGACGCTCTCTGGCCGGTCGGGAACGCCACGGGAATCAAGGGAGGGCACTACAGGCAGTGCCCTCCTCCAGAGATGCGCCTGGAAGCGAGTCTAGCGAGAGTAGGGGTCAGCTGCGTCTCGCAGCCCGTCGCCCATGAAGTTGAAGCATAACACGGTGATGATGACGAAGAAGCCAGGTATCATGAGCCAGGGGGCCAGCGCAACCGTGCGCACATTCTGCGCCTCCTGAAGGAGGACGCCCCAACTGATAGTCGGCGGCCTCAACCCCAAGCCAAGGAAGGAGAGGCCCGTCTCGGCCAGTATCATGCCGGGGATGCTGATGGTGATGGAAGCAATGATGTGACTGAGGATGGAGGGGATGAGGTGAGTGAACACGATGCGCCCGTCCCCAGCACCTGAGACCCGGGCTGCCATGACGAAGTCCTCCTCCCTGAGGGACAGGAAGCGCCCCCGCACTACGCGGGCCAGCCCGGTCCAGCCGACCAGGGACAGGATGATGGTGATGGCAAAGTAGACCCTGACCTGGGGCCAGTCTTTGGGGATGGCGGCGCTCAACCCGAGCCACAAGGGAACAGTGGGGATGGATCGCAGCACCTCGATCACACGTTGGACGATGGTGTCGAAGACGCCGCCGTAGAGGCCGGAGAAGCCGCCGAGGATCAGGCCCAATATGAAGCTCAGGGACACCCCCACCAGCCCGATAGAGGTCGAGATACGGGTGCCGTACATGATCCGAGACCACATGTCGCGGCCCAAGCGGTCCGTCCCCAGCAGGTAGAAGGTCCCGTCGCTGCCCGGCTCCAGGCCGAAGAGATGGATGTTGGTGGGGAACAGGCCCAGCAGCTTGTACTCGCGGCCCTCCACGAAGAACTTGACCGGATAGCGGCGTTCAGGGTCGGCGGTGTAGACCGGCCTCAGGGTGACCGGGTCCCGCTCAAGGTCGAGCCCGAGAACGTAGACGGACAGGCGCCCGTCCACCATTCCCACCCGGGGGACCTGCGGCGGGGCAAAGACCCACTGGGTCTGGTGACGGTAAGGGTCGTAGGTGGCCAGGAACTCGACGAAGATGGCTATCAAGTAAAGCAGGACCACCACCACGACGCTGACGAGCGCCAGTTTGTGACGGCGAAAGCGCCACCACATCAGCTGCCACTGCGAAGCCACGAACAGGCGCTCGGCCTCCTCGGGCGCTACCTCCGGCTCCTTCTCTGGAACCTGCTCAAGAGTAGTCTTGGTATCTTCCGCCATATTGGCCCGTCACTCCAGGTTATTCACACTAAGGTCCCGCGGTCGGCCGGCGTCTGAGCTAGCTGTTCGCGCTAGATGGACTGGCGGATCCTCGGGTCTATCCAGGCCAGAAGGATGTCGGAGATCAGCGTCCCAATGACCGTGAGGGCGCTGACCATCATGATGAAGGTGCCGGCCAGATACATGTCCTGCATCATCAAGGCGCGGAACAGAAGGGGACCGGTGGTAGGAAGGCCCAGCACGATGGAGACTATGGTCTCGCCGGCCACCAGCCCTGCGAGGGACCAGCCGATGGTGCTTACGAAGGGATTCAGAGCCACCCGGACGGGGTACTTCAGGATCAGCCTAGTCTCCGGGAGCCCCTTGGCCCGTGCAGTGATCACATAAGGCCGCCGGAGCTCGTCTAGCAGGTTGGCGCGCATGATACGGATGAGGCCAGCGGTTCCTGCCATCCCCAAGACCACCATGGGCAGCCACAGGTGCTTGAGCATGTCCACCACTTTGGCCCAGGTCCAGGGCGCGTCGGCGTATTCGGCGGAGAAGAGGCCTCCCACGTTGGCGCCAAAGAGGCTGAAAGCCAGCCACATCAATATCAGGGCGAGCATGAAGTTGGGTATTGCCAGCCCGATGAAGCCAATGAAGGTGGCCACGTAGTCCCCAATGGAGTACTGCCTGACGGCCGAGTAGATCCCGATGGGAAGCGCCACAACCCAGTTGAACACCATGGCGGCGAAGGAGACGGCCATAGTCAGCCCGAGGCGCTCCCAAATCAACTCGCCAACCGGGCGGTTGAAGAGGAACGACTGACCGAAATCGCCGTGAAGCATTCCCCAAACCCACTTGCCGTACTGCACGTATATGGGCTGGTCCAGCCCGTAGCGCTTCTTCAGGCTCTCGATGACGGCCTGATCTCGGGTGAGCCCGCTCTCCTCCAGCCGTTCGATGTAGGCGGTGAGGAAGTCGCCGGGAGGCAACTGAATGATGGCGAAGGAGAGGACTGAGATGACGATCAGCGTCATGACCATCAGGAGCAGACGTCGTCCGATGTACTCCAGCATCTATACCTCGCTCTCTCGCGTCTGGACTCGGGATGATTCCTTGCCTAGGGCTATGTTACCCTATGAGAGTAGAGGGGAACACCAGCGTGCAGGCCATCGGCCCTGCGGCGAGCATCCCCCATTCCCGTCCCGTGTAGCATGCTGGGAGGCCGAGCCCGGCCTCCCAGCTGGTTCACGAAACAGACCCCAGGCCTAAGCCTGCTTCAGTAACAAGTGCTGCTCGCGGTCGGAGTTCGGCAATCACAGCGGACATATCAGCAAGCCGGCCTTCAGCACGTCTGCCACACCTTTGCTGCCCATGTGCGACGGGGATCCCCCCGTCAGCATGAGCCTTGCGTCCTGACTCCACGGACGAAGGGCTGATCAACCAGAACCCTGAGTTGGCGACGGCCGGCGGTGTGCTGACTCTGCCACGTGAGCCCACCGGGCCAACCGGCCTGCCCTGAGGCTGCTGTTCGACGAGAGCGAGGGCGACAAGAAGGACCTGGGCCCACTCCGAACCGGCAACTACATCTGCGCGGTCGTCAAGTCCGGCTTCTCTGGGAAGAGCGGCCGTTCCGCGAGAATTGCATCATTATCATATCCTACAAGGTCTTGCTGGGCAAAGTGCAACCCCAAGAACCGGGTGAACCCCGGCCTGGTTCTTGCTGCGCCGCCTAGTCGGTGGCTATAATGTCGGGCCGTTAGCCAGCGTGCAAGGAGCGAACTTACGATGCCCGAAATGCTTTCCCTTGAAGTAGAGCCTCGGGAGGTCGTCGGCAAGAAGGTCAAGGCACTTCGCCGTGACGGTATCGTCCCGGGGGTGGTGTACGGGCACAGGGCCGAGGTCCGTGCCGTGCAGGTGGATGAGCATACTCTCGGGCGTTTCCTCTCCCGGGCCAGTGCTTCCTCTCTTATCGAGGTGGCGATTAGGGGGGAGGACGCCCCCCGGCCCGCCATCATCCGAGACGTTCAGCGGCACGTGCTGACACAGCGCGTGGAGCACATTGACTTCCTGCAGGTGGACCTCACCGAGAGGGTTCGCATCAGCGTGCCCCTCGTGCTGGTGGGCGAAGCCCCTGCTGCGCTCCCCCAGGCTGCGGTCGGGGACGAGGAGGCGCCTCCTCCCGGAGTGGTGATCCAGGGGCTGGACGCCTTGGAGGTCGAGTGCTTGCCCACTGACATACCGACCGAGATCGAGGTTGACGTAACCTCGCTCGCCCATCTCAACGATAGCATTCATGTCCGCGACCTAGCTGTGCCCGAGGGAGTCGAGGTCATTACGCCAGCCGAGGCGATGGTGGCGCGAGTGGTGGCCGAGCGGCCCGAGGAAGAGGAGGAAGTGGGGGAGGGACTCCTTCCCGAGCTGGAGGAGGTTGAGGTCATCTCGGCGGACAGGGCCGAGGCCCGGCATGCCCAGCGAGCCGGGGCTCAGGCACGCGAGAAAGGCGAGGAAGAGGACTAGCGAGCCGAGTGCTCAGGCGGACCGGAGGGCGGGTCGAGGCCGGCCCTCCGGCTGTCTAGGGTGCGTGGCTTGCCCGGGACAACTCATCCATACGGACCGCTGACGAGGCGCATGGGATCCACCCGCTCGCCCTGAACTCGCATTTCCCAGTGCAGATGAGGGCCGGTGGACAGGCCGGTGCTCCCTATCAGGCCCACCACATCACCCGGGTTCACCGTGTCACCAGTGGCGGCCAGAATCTCGCTCAAGTGGCAGTACATGGTGAACACCCCGCCGCCGTGGTCCACGATCACGGCGTTGCCACGCACGTCCAGGGGCTGCGCCAGGACGACTACTCCTGCGGCGCCCGCCATGACCGGGGTCCCCTCCTCGGCTGGGAAGTCCGCTCCACCGTGGTATGAGGCCACGGGCCCGTCGTTATAGGCCCGCCGGGTGCCGAAGGCCGAAGTCACCCGAGGATCCCCGGACAGAGGCAGGGACAGCGTGCCGTCCCAGTACCACTGGGCCGTGAAGCCGCTGGAGACGCGGGCGAGCAAATCGTTCTCCCGTTGGACGATCTCAGGCGCCAGAAGCCGAGTGGTCTCCGGAGTGAGCTGCAGGCGCTCCACGTCGTATTCCCACGGGAGCACGGGGATGGCCAAGACCTGAGCCGGGCGTCCCTCTATCAGGAGCTGAGCTTGCCGGTACCCTGGCTGCGCCAAGGCGGGGATGCCCACATAGGCCGTGTGGGTGGCGCCATCGGAAATGAATCTGATGCGAGCCTCGCCTAGGGTGCCCGTCAAGCCCTTCAGGGCGGAGCGCGTCTCGACCACCAGCTTGACTGTGTCGCCCTGGTGGGGTGTCTCAGGCGTCCAGGAGATGGAGACGAAGGGCTCGTTAAGGACCAGGGGCTGAGGACATGCCGCCCCTGGCACTCGCAGCACCTGATTGACGTGAATCAGGGACGGGTTGATCACCCCGTTGAAGGCGGCCAGCTCAGCCACGCTGACGCCGTAGCGAAGCGCGATGCCTCCCAGGGTCTCGCCCGCCGAGACCACATGCACCAGCTCGGAGCAGCTGGAATCGCCGGTCTCGGTGGCAGCCTCCGCCGGAGGCTCCGAGGGAGGCTCCGCCACTCCGGCAGGGGGTGCGGCCGGGCGCGGATCGGGCAGGCGGAGCACCTGCCCGATGTAGATGAAGTCAGGGTCGCTAAGGGAGTTGAGGAGCGCCAGCTCCTCCACCGTAGTGCCGTAGGTCATCGCCACCTGAGTCAGCGTATCGCCGCTCTGGACGACGTAGGAGGGCTCGGCGGCTGCAGCCTGGGGCAGGAGGAACGCCAGCAGCAGGGCAGCCGCTGCAGCCCCCCGCAGCCAGCGCGACGCTCTCCCTTGTCGCCACCTGGGCAGGTGACTCGCCTTCTCTTTCACATTCAGGCCTCCTCGTGCCGCTTCCGGGCGCGCCCGGAAGTGAACACTAGTCTCTGCCCCCCGGGCGTCACGGTGCCGAGGGCAGGTGTTTGACCCAGACGGGGTCCCAGTCGTTGTAGGAGCCCCAGCCGCTGATGTTGTGGGGGTTGGAGCCGTCGGAGTTCATGATCCAGATGTGCTTGAAGCGGCTTTGGCGGTTGGACCAGAAGGCGATCTGGGAGCCATCGGGGCCAAAGGAGGGGTGCTTGTCCCACTCCCAAGTATTGCTAGTGAGGCGGTGGTCGGTGTTGGTCTGGCGGTCGTAGAGGTGGATTTCGTCGTTGCCGTCGACCTGGGAGACGTAGGCCACGAAGCGGGTATCGGGGGCCCAGGCGGGTTCGTAATCGGCTCCGGGGCCGCCGCCGGCGACGTAGGAGATATCGCCGGTTTGGGTATCTTGCTGCCAGACTTGGAGGTCGTTGCCGACCTGGCGGACGAAGAGGCGGTAGCGGCCGTCGGCGGAGGTAAGGTCGCGGGAGCGGGCCTCGGCGTAGTAGAAGCCCACGTTAGGGTCGTCCACCCGCACCAGGCCGGAGCCGTCGGGGTTGACGGCGAAGAAGGCCTCCTGGCCCTCGCGGTCGGACTTGAATAGGATCCTGCCCACGTACCAGTCGGGCGACGTCTCCCGTTCCTGGGCCAACAACGGCCCTGCAGCGGGCGCCAGCGACAGCGCCAACACCAGGGCCAGGAAAGCTCTGCGTCTCACAGCGTCATCTCCTGCAGCTATGCCACGGCTTGTGGATGGTCCCCAATCGCCAGCAGTATAGCAGTACTGCGTAAGAGGATAAAGAATTCATCAGATGCTAATGTGCCCGCGCGCTCGCAGGGCGGCGCGGGCGGCGGTTCGGTCGTCCCACGGGCGCTCCTCGCACCCGAAGCACATGGACTGCTCGTGCCCCTTGCCACATATGATGACAGTGTCCCCGGGCCGGGCCTCCGAGATGGCATGGCCAATGGCTTCTCCCCGGTCGGGCACGAGGCTGTAGTTCACCCCGGGCCTGCCGCCTGCGGCCAGAGCTGCGCTCTCCATCTGGGCCAGGATGCTATCGAGATCCTCGCGTCGCGGGTCCTCGGCGGTGAAGACGGCGTAGTCCGCCAGCCGGATGGCTGCGGTGGCCATCGGACCTCGCTTGAGCACGTCTCTCTCTCCGGCGCAGCCAAAGACGACGATCAGCCTCCCTCTCGTTATAGGACGGACGGCACGCAGGGCTTGTTCCAGGGCATTGGCGGTGTGGGCGAAGTCCACTATGACGCTAAAAGGCTGGCCCTCCTGGATGAACTGCATCCGGCCGGGGACGCCCGGGAAGGTGGAACAGGCGTGGGCTGCCCTCTGTAGGGGAATGCCCCAGGCACAGGCCGCCGTGAGGGCGGCGGCAACGTTCCAGGCGTTGTATTGACCCAGAAGAGGCACGTCGAGCTCGGTTCGGCCCCAGGGAGTGCTAAGGGCTAGGCTCAGCCCACCGGCGCGGTCTCGAGCCTGTTCAATGATGGTGTCGGCCCGCGAGGCACCGTACGAGAGGTGTCTGTCAGTCTCGATGGCGCGCAGGTACTGGTAGGACGAGTCATCGCGATTGAGCACTGCCGTCTTGGTGACGCCGGGCTTGCGGGCGCCTGCCGAGAGGTAGTGGAAAAGGAGAGCTTTGGCCTCGCGGTAGGATTCGAGGGTGCGGTGAAAGTACAGGTGGTCATGAGTGATGTTGGTGATGATGGCCAAGTCGAACTCGCAAGCCTCGAGTCGGCGTTGTGCCAGCCCTTCGCTGGTGGCCTCCAAGACCGCGGCGCGGCAGCCGGCGTCCACCATCTCCCTCAGCAATGGCTGCACCTGGGACGGGGGTGGGGTACTGGTGTGCAGCCCCGTGTCCACCACTCGCTGGCCCAAGTGCGCCTCTACGGTGCTGATGAGGCCGGTGGGCACGCCGCACTGGGTGAGGATGTGATGCAGGAGGGTGGTGGTGGTGGTCTTACCATCTGTGCCGGTGACGCCGGCCAGGCGCAGCTCGCGGGAGGGAAACCCGTGCCAGGCTGCCTCCAAGTGGGCCCAGGCTATCCGCCCGTCGGGCACGAGGAGGAGCGGCACATTGGGGGCCTCAGGAGGCGTGCGCTCGGCCACCACGGCTACCGCTCCCGCTCGCACCGCCGCAGCGATGTAGTCGTGACCGTCGGCCTGGAGCCCACGGTAGGCGATGAATAGGGAGCCGGGGCATACCCGACGGGAGTCCGTCTGTAGGTCGCGAATGGGCTGTCTGGGAAGGCCCTGGGATGGCAGGCCGGCTGCCTTCGCCAGCTTCTGGAAGTCCCAACCGGTGGACATCGCGCTCACCGATGCATCTCCCAATGACATGCCGTGGGCCCCGATAGCCCGCTCGGGTAGCCTCTGATATACTCCGATAGAGGCAAGGAATGTGAACGAGCGCATTGTATCGCCGAAGGCGCGAGAAGCGGAAAGCCTGTCCGAGGGCAGCTTGCGCCCCCGGATGCTAGATGAATACATCGGGCAGAGCAAGGTGGTCGAGAACCTGCGCGTCCTGGTGGAGGCGGCCCGAGCTCGGGGGGAGCCTCTCGATCACCTGCTGTTGTACGGGCCCCCCGGTCTGGGGAAGACGACTTTAGCGCATGTGGTAGCCAATGAGATGGAAGTCAACATAAAGGTGACTTCGGGCCCCGCCATCGAAAGGCCCGGGGACCTGGCCGCCATCCTGACCAACCTGCATCGGGGCGACATTCTTTTCATTGACGAGATCCATCGGCTGGGCAAGGTAGTGGAAGAGGTGCTATACCCGGCCATGGAGGACTTTGCCCTGGACATCGTGATTGGCAAGGGGCCGGCGGCTCGAAGCATACGCCTCTCCCTGCCACGGTTCAGCGTGATAGGAGCCACCACCAGGCTTGCCCTAGTCAGTTCGCCCTTGCGGTCTCGGTTCGGGGCAGTGCAGCGGCTGGACTTCTACGATCAGGAGGCCATGCGCTGCATCGTGATTCGCTCGGCCCGTATCATGGGTATCGAGGCCGATGAAGAGGGAGTGACAGAGATCGCCCGTCGGTCGCGGGGCACCCCCAGGGTAGCGAACCGCCTATTGCGACGAGTGTGCGACTACGCTCTGGTGAGGGCCGAGGGAAAGGTTACCCGTGAGGTGGCGGCTCAGGCGCTGGAGCTGCTAGAGGTGGACGAGTCGGGGCTGGACGACCTGGACCGGCGGGTGCTGAGGGCTCTGGTGGAGAAGTTCTCGGGCGGTCCAGTTGGTCTGGAGACGCTGGCGGCTGCGGTCTCGGAGGAGCCGGATACCATCATGGACGTGTGTGAGCCGTACCTCCTGCAGCAAGGCCTGATACACCGCACTCCCCGGGGCCGGGTGGCTACCGCGCTGGCGTACAACCATCTCGGCCTTCCGGTGCCTAAGGACAGCGGGGCCGCGCAGCCACCCCTTTTCTAGGGCCGCTGTGCACGGGCGGCGTGTGTCGGGGCGCATGGGGTGCGCTCGGCCTCCTGGGTGGGTTGCCTAGGCACTCCGGGTTAGGACGGGAGGTGCACCCGGTTATGCAGGGCTTTCTCAAAGTCCTATGGCAAGCGACCAGAGATGCCTATCAGAGCCAGTCTGGGCGCTATCGGATGCTGCATCGCCTCTGTTCCTCGCCTGCTCGCTGGCCGGCCGTGGTTGCTGGCCAGGCCACGTGGCAGCTCGCCCAACGCTGGTTCGACTTTGAGAAAGCCCTACCACCGGACCCACCGCTGTCATCTGATCAGAGGAGAGTGTGCTATACTGCACCTTGAGCCTCCTTGGTTAGTGCTTGCTTCTCAGCTTTACAATAACCAAGTGAGGCTCGCTTCGCATCCCCTCCGGCTCACCCCTTGCTCCGCTCACCTCCCCGACTTTGAGAAAGCCCTACCCGGTTATGTCGCCGAGGTGACAGGGGCGGAGGCGGGTGGTATAATCGCGCTGCTTTCCCAACGCCAACCGGGGAGTCTGCTGGCCAATGCCGGGCACCGAGCTGAACCTCAACAGCATCCTCCAGATCACGATAGGCTTTCTGAGTGCGTTCTTCATCTCGCTCTACCTAAGCCTGGTGATCTGGACCTTCCGGGACATCCGCTCCCGTACCCGAGACGTGTTTGCCCAACTCCTGGCCACTCTGCTGGTAGTGGTCTTCAACCTACCGGGGCTGCTCCTCTACCTGATCCTCAGGCCCAAGGAGACCCTGGCGCAGGCTTACGAGCGGGCACTGGAGGAGGAGGCCCTTCTGCGGGACGTGGAAGAGCGGCTGACCTGTCCCAGCTGTCGGGCGCCGGTGGAGCGGGAGTTCGTCATATGCCCCGAATGCCAGTCGCGGCTGCGGCGCAAGTGTCCGAAGTGCGCCCGGCTTCTCGACTTGCGGTGGACGGTCTGCCCCTACTGCGCCACCGACGTACAGGCACCGCTGGCCCGGCGCGAGGGAGCGCAGCCACGGCCGGAACTGGAGCCGCAACGGTAGCCGCGGTCGGTCGGCGGCCTAGCTGCCTCCTTCCCTCTGGATCACCTCGAAGGGGCGGTGTACCCGAATCATGTTGGTGCGGCCTGGACCGCCGAGAGGCATCCCGGCCGTGAGCACTACGAGATCGTCCTTCTTCACCAAGTTGAGGAGTTGGGCCACCTCTAGCGAGGCGGACGTAACCGCGTCGGTGCTCTCGTACGTCTCTACCAGCACCGGCGCCACCCCCCAGACCAGGGTGAGGCGGCCCACCACTTCAGGGCTCGGGGTCACGGCCACGATGGGCACCTCTGGCCGCTCTTTGGCCACCATCCGCGCCGTCCAGCCGGACATGGTAGCTGCAACTATGGCCCGGGCCCCCACCTGCTGCGCTATGTGGCAGGTGGCCTGGCTGATAGCCTCGGTGACCGAGGACGGCGCGTCGGCCGGAGACCGGGGCGGCTGACGGTTGGGGAGGTTGGCCTCGGTGAAGCTGGCGATACGGCGCATCATACGGACGGCCTCCACCGGGTATCGTCCGGCCGCGGTCTCGCCCGACAGCATCACGGCGTCGGTGCCGTCCACGATGGCGTTAGCCACGTCGCTGGCCTCCGCCCGAGTCGGGCGCGGGTTGGTCATCATGGATTCGAGCATCTGGGTGGCCGTTATCACCGGCTTGCCGGCAGCCCTGCTCCTGGCTATGAGCATCTTCTGGTACACCGGCACTTCCTCCGCCGGTACCTCGAGTCCGAGGTCGCCCCGGGCCACCATGATGGCGTCGGCGGCCTCCAGCACCGGGTCGAACCCCTCGATAGCGCTGCGCCGCTCGATCTTGGCCACAATGGGAACCTCGGCCCCGGCTTCGTGCATTATCCGCCGCAACACCTCTATGTCCGCGGCCTCCTGGACGAAAGAGATGGCGACGTAGTCTGCCTTCTCCCTCAGAGCCACCAGCAGATCGGCACGGTCCTTCTCAGTGACCACGGGAAGATGAACTCTGACGCCGGGAACGGTTATGCCCTTGCGCGAGGCCAGGGATCCTCCTACCACGACCTCACACACGATGCCCTCGGCGGTGCGGTGTCGGGCGACCAACTCGATGTCCCCGTCGCCCAGGAGTATGCGCGCTCCCTCGGCGATGGCGTCCAGCACCTCTGGGTGCGGGACGTGCACCCGGGTCGCGTCTCCTTCAGCGGGCTGGTAGAGCAACTGGAACTCCTGCCCCACCGTCAGGTCCACCTTGCCCTGGCGGAAGCTACCGACGCGTAGTTTCGGTCCCTGGAGGTCTGCGAGAATACCTATGGGCATGGAATAACGAGCGGCCGCTTGCCTGGCCTGCCGGATGCGTCGGATGTTCTCCTCCGCCGTGCCGTGGGAGAAGTTGATCCTGGCCACGGCCATGCCCTCCTCCACCATCTGTTCCACCACCCCAGGTGCGTCGGTGGAAGGGCCAAGGGTACAGACGATCTTGGTGCGGCAGCGGAGGCAGGGGATGGTAGGGCAGGAGAAGGCCACGATCAGCCCTCCTCCAGAAGGTCCAGCAGCTCAGCTCCGGCCACTTCGACGGCTTGCTGCGCTTGAGTTGGAGTCAGCCCCCCAACCTTAACCACCAGCAGGCGTTGGTCTTTCTCGCGGACAGTGCCAAGGCCGACGATGTCTCCCCCGCGCTCCACCAACTCGTTCAGCAGGGTCATCAAGGTGGAGCGAGCCGCTGACACGGCGACGGTCAGGCGCACGCCTGGCTCACCGACGCCCAGGAGGTGAGCGAAGACGTCGAAGATATCTCCGTCGGTTATGATGCCGATGATGCGGTTACCCCGCACCACGGGGAGCCCGCCCACGCCCTTGCGTCGCATAAGCGTGGCTGCCTCCTCCAGGGGGCAGTACTCGCCCACCGTGACCACTCGTCTGGTCATTATCGAGCTCACGGGATCGGCGAGTCGCCCGGCGGCTTCGGCAATGCGAAGGTCCATATCGGATACGATGCCCTGAAGGTCGCCCTCGGCATCCACCACGGGGAGACGGTGGACGCCGCGCTCGTTCATGAGGCCAAGACCTTCGGCGACAGTGGCGCCGGCTGCAAGCACGATGACTTCCCTCGTCATGCGGTCACCGACAAGCATGAGTCCCCTCCATACCTTGCTCTGAGCCTCCTAGCCGGCCCGGTTACTCGCGCCCCCCGGTCGGCGCGGGACCGGGAAGCCCAACTCGCGTAGATAGGCCTCGTTCCGGCGCCAGTTGGGTCGCACCTTGACCCAGAGCTCCAGGTATACTGGCTTCGCCAGCATCCTCTCGATTTCCTGCCGGGCGGCCGTGCTGATGCGACGTAAGGTGCCGCCTCTTGCTCCGATGACGATGCCCTTCTGCGACTCCTTCTCCACGTAGAGGGTGGCGCGGATGTAGGTCTTGCCCTGGGTCCGCTCGATGAAATCGTCCACACTCACGGCGACGGCGTGAGGGACTTCCTCCCGAAGGTGCAGGAGCACCTGTTCCCGTATGAGCTCGGCTGCCAGGAAGCGCTCCTCCCGATCAGTCACTTGCTCCTCGGGGAAGAGGCGAGGCCCTTCAGGTAGCTCCTCCACCAGCCAGTCGAGCAGGCGATCCACCCCTTCACCGGTGAGGGCTGAGACCCGGAAGCTTGCGCTGGCTGCGGGAGCCAGCTCGGCGTAGAGGGCCTGCCTGGCTCTGCGTGTGCTCTCGTCAACCGCATCCGTCTTGTTGAGGACGAGCGCCACGGTGACACGCCCCTCGCGGGCAGTGCCCCCCGCGGCGGCCGCAAGCGACTCCGCCACCCGGCGGTCATCGTCATCGGGGTCCCGGGTGATGTCCACCAGCCAGAGGATGATGTCGGCCTCCTCTAGAGCCTCTTCGGCCGTGCCCACCATGTACTCACCGAAGCGACTGCGGGGACGGTGTAAGCCGGGGGTGTCCATGAGCAGGACTTGATATCGGTCGCGGGTGAGGATGCCGAGAATGCGGTGGCGAGTAGTCTGAGGCTTAGGCGATACGATAGTCAGCTTCTGCCCCAGGATGGCGTTGATCAGGGTGGACTTGCCGACGTTGGGTGCTCCCACCACGGCCACGTATCCGGAGCGGTGCCCCTCGGGCCACTCCGTGGTCGGCTCTACGGCCATGTTGAGCGGGTCCGAATCTGGGCGTCGGCCCATCTACGCGCCTGCCAGGGTGAAGGGGCTGAAGTCCGTATCCCAGTCGTAGTAATCCTCGCCCTCGATACGCTTGAGGTAATTGACCAGGCGGTAGGTAGCCGGAGTGGCGAGCACTTCTATGCCGACCTTGAAAGCATAGTTGCTGGCCATCACGGCGGTGAGGAGCGGAGCTGGCAGCACGCCGGCGAAAGCAATCAGCACGAAGAGCACCGTGTCCACGCCCTCGCCCACCACGGTGGAGCCGATGGTGCGCAGCCACAGGAACCGGCCACGGGTGACGAGCTTCAGGCGGGCCAGAGTGTAGGAGTTAGAGAACTCGCCAGCGAAGTAGGCGATCACCGAACCGACCACGATCCTCGGAGTCTGTCCTAGGATGGCCAGGTACGCCTCCTGGTGCTCCCAGCCCTGGGCCGGGGGAAGCCAGCCGACCATGGCTAGGGTGGCTCCCATGAGCAGCGCGGCGAAGAAACCGGCCCATATTACCCGGCGAGAGCGAGCATAGCCGTATACCTCGGTTAGAATGTCCCCGAAGATGTAGCTGACGGGGAAGAGGAGGGTGCCGCCATCGAACGAGAATGGCCCCAATCGCAGTATCTTGCTGGAGGCCACGTTGCTGATGAGCAAGACGGCCACAAACAGGGCCATGATGAAGTCGAAGGCCCTGTAGCCGGAGCTTCCCGTCGCTCTGGGACGCGAAGGTCGCGTGCCAGGGAGCGGTGCGCTGTCACGCTCTATGTGATTCGGCATAGGTCACGACCTCCGACCCGCCGGAGCGACCCGCGTCGCCTACCATGCTTGCCTCCCAGACCATACTTGGTGCTAGGCGGAGACGCAGGCGGATCGCTGCCCGGCGGAACCGCGCGGTCGCTTTGAGAGGGCGACCCTACTTTCCCGATCGGAGCAGAACCGGCGTTGCACCAGGGTGCCAAACGAGACGGGCCGTGATCCGGTCCTGGCCGGGCTGCGCCCACAAGCCATGATACACTGGTCTCGTGGGGGCTCACAAAGCCCGACGCAAGAACTCAGGATCGGGGGGACGAGTGTGTTCAGCCGGCAGTCACACGCAGGTGGTTTCCTGACAGGCTTTCGCGGCAGGCTCTTCGGCCGGCTAGGAGGACAAAGCGCCAGCATCCTGGCAGGTTCCAGCCTCCTCCTGAGGAGTCCGCGCCCCCAGGCGCGGTAGGCACTTGGAGGGACAGCGCGCGTGGGCGCGCGCACTCCTCCAAGGAAGGTGTACCTGCGGTGCAGTCGGGGCTGGCTCGCCTAATCCGAGCGCAGCGACGGCGCTGGTCGGCATGTGTCCCCCCGATCCTGAGCTG